>DAOTAC010000087.1:0-8284 GCA_035382325.1 Bacillota bacterium
GGTCAAATACGCCATCGATCGCATCGTGTGGTTGCACGGCCACCGCGACCTGATCGGAGGGTTAACATTCACTGAGGAGCCTGCCGTTCTGCGTTTCTTCTTTGGAAGGCTGAAGCCTACGTCAGGCTGGCAGGCTGAGCTTGCACGAGCGTTCCGCGCGGACTTCGGCGACAGTCTATAGGCGCTCGCCGCCTTCTGCGCAGAACCGAGAGGGAGACAGACGTAGTGCGGCTAGGTCGGGCAATTGAGTAGGGGGCTCCGTATGCGGAGCCCCCTGATCAATATCAACCTCAACCCCGAGGTAGACTACTCGTCGAATGCCTCGCTGACTTTCCATACCTTCCATACGTTTCACACTAGGTCAGGGTTGGGCTTGAGAGTCTTCTTACCAGGTTTCCAGCCCGAAGGCATGGCTTGAGTGCCTTTTGAGGCGCGTACGTGCTGGAAAGCTCTGATCTGCCTGATGGTTTCGCTAACGTTTCTGCCCACAGGAGGCGTGAGAACCTCGAATCCCTGAACATTGCCGTCTGGATCGATGATGAAGCGCCCTCTGGTCTCGACGCCACTGTCTTCGTCATATACTCCGTACATTCTGCCGATGCTGCCTCCCGGATCCGAAAGCATCGCAAAGGGGATGTCCTCGCCGATCATCTTCGACAGCTCGTAATCGTTCCACATCTTGTGCACGAATACACTGTCTACACTCATGGATAGAACTTCAACGTCCAGGCTTTAAAGCTCTTCGTGCTTCTCAGCAACTGCTGAGACCTCGGTCGCTCAGACAAAGGTGAAGTCTCCGGGGTAGAAGCACAAAAGCACCCACTTGCCTTTGTACTCCGAAAGGCCTGTGTTCACGAACTTGCCCTTGTAGAAAGCCGGGGCAGCGAATTCCTTGCCAGAGGGCGTAATACCCTGGCACTGAGGAGGAGTTGCAGCGGCATAGTCGAAATCCGAAACGCAAGAGCCTCTTAGCTCTTAGTCTCTCGTGGCGAAAAAGCTCTGAGGCCGCGAAAGGAGGACATATCAATGGATAGCTACCAGGTCGTTCTTGACTTCTTCACGAAATCGGATAAGCCAGTGAAGGCGGGCGAAGTTGCCGCGGCAACGGGCCTCGACAAGAAGGAAGTGGACAAGGCCATGGCCAAGCTCAAGAAGGAAGGAAAGATAGCATCTCCGAAAGCGTGTTACTGGGAGATAGGCAAGTAGGTTCGGCCTGCCCGCGGACAGCTTGTGCGCCGACATCAGGGGCCATGGAAGCGATGGCCATAAGGGAACCCCAGCCACAAAAAGGGGAGTGAGCGACCGTGAAATTCCGCACGCATTGCCTGATCGGCGTCATTGTCGTCCTGATACTAGCGGCGTCTGCTGCGCACGCGGCTTCTGTACTATGGACGAAATACGTGTCCGCCGATGGGTCGTTTTCATTTCATCACCCGGAAGGCTGGCACATCACCGAGAGCGAGTCGGTTGTAGTAGTGGATGGGCCGAGCACCGATGAACAGATATGCATGTGTATCCTTCCTTACTACCGCAACTGGAGCCCCGAGGAGCATGCTCAGCTCATGCTCTCTGCGCTGCAGTCGGAATACCCCGATCTTGCGGCATCGGGATGGGAGGCGGACTCTGAAGGCCGAGCAGTCTTGTTCGACCTGACGTACGGGGACGGAGCCCAGCAGTACAGGGGGACGGGCTTGGTACTCAAGGATAGTGGGGCAGAGCAGGCCTTGTGGTTTCACTACATCGCCCCATCGTCAGGCTACTCGCGCGACCGGGGCGCCTCCACTCTGAAGGGCTTCATCGGCTCGATTGCGTCAGGATCGGCATCGCAGTCGCCTGTTCTCGGGAGCGGCGGACGAATTGCCGAGAATGCGGACGCGTTCATGTTCGTCCTCGAATTCGCTCTTGGGTCTCCGCTATCGCTATCGGAGGAACGCATGATCCGCGACGAACTGGAGAGGGGCTGGTCAGAGCGGTCCGACGCTGAGCTGGCGGCGTACGACGACTATCCTCAGATGGTCTCCCTGATCATGGCGATAGGCGATCAGCGCCAGCTCATGGAAGTGCAACATGCATTGGCCGAGGCGGTTCTTGAGTGGATAGGTGGGAGCGACCCGAGTGATCCTGTGATCCAGATGATACACGCCCACGTGCTGGAGGGCGACAGAGCTTTGGTAGGCGGCGATCCCCCTCTGACAGAGACTGCGGCTGCATCGTATGCCGAGCTTATGGCCTACGCTGAGCTGCTACAGGCGGACCCCGAGGCCGCCCCCGGCTCAATCTCTCACAGCACCGTGGAAGAGATCAAGAGACAACTGGCCCAGTGCTGGCTGCAGCTTGGTCGCGACGAAAGGGAGCTGGTCCGGACGATCCCTGCGGTCTGGACTACTCTGCGGAAAGCGTTGAGCCATGGCGACAGCTCCGACTGCGAGAGGGCGAGGAGCATCATCGCCGAGCTGGCCCCGGGAAGAACGTCGCACAGCGCCCAAGGCCGCGTAATGAGCATGGTCGAGCACAATCTCATGATGTGGGCACAGCAAAACACCTTTAACCACTGGATGTGGTGCCAGGGCTTTCGGTACACACCTTTCGGGTATTAACCGTCTATCGCCTGGAGGTGCTGACACATGCGATTTCCGATGCCGTGCGCAAGATAGCCCATTCGAACCTCTGCCATATCACACTGGCCATTCGGCTAGACCCCGTCCCGCCCTCTTGGCCGTGGGAATCGGGCGCGTGATGGCCTATCATATCCAGTGTGGATTCCTCTGCTCGATGGCGTGCAAGGAGTTGCGCGCGAAGTAGCACGGAGAGTCGTGCAGAGAGGAACAGGAAGAGGAGCGGGAATGGAGATACATACTGACCGAAGGCAAGGCGTCATGGAGAAGCTGAGGGGGGCGATGAGCCTGTTTACCCCGGCTCTCTTGGTGTTCATGGTGGGCATGATCCTGGCGAACATAGCGGGCGCGATGAACGGTTCGCTAATGCCGCTTTATGTTCAGTCGCTGGGCGCCGACACCAAACAGATCGGCTTGTTCTTCACGATCTCTGCCATCGCGCCTTTGGTTTTGCAGATAATAGGAGGCTTCGTATCCGATTCCATTGGCCGCTTGAAGGCTGTAGCTATCGGAAGCATTGCGGGCAGTATCGGATACGTTCTCTATGCTATTGCGCCGGCGTGGGGCTGGCTGCTCGTGGGCCATGCGGTGTCGCGATTGGCCGGCTGCTTTGTGGCCCCGAGTTTCCAGGCGTTCATCGCGGAGCAGTCCACCGATGAAACGCGGGCGCGGGTGTTTGCGGTCAGTGAGTCGGCATTCGCTGTGGTAGGAATTGTGGGTCCTCCCATAGGCGGATTCCTATCACAGCGGTACGGGTTTCGCCTGATGTTCATTGCGGCGGGAGCGCTGTATCTCGTGGCCACGGTCATTCGAATGGCAATGGCGCTCGCATCGCGCAATCAGTCATCCAGCACGTACCACGCGCCGCAGAAGATGACGCTATCGGCCTTGAAGTCCAACATGGGCTCCATGGCGGCGCTGGTCTTGGCGGGCGGGGTCATGACCTGGCTGTTTCTGTCGGATAGCGTCAACGACATCGCTTTCAGCGTGGCGAACCATTTCGACCCCATCTACCAGTCGAACGTTATTGGAATGAGCAACATACAGATCACGTGGGTGATCTCGGCGTTCTCTATTGTGAGGATGATTGCGCTGCCTTTCGGCGGTGTTTTCGCCGACAAGGCGGGTGAGAGGACGGGGATATGCCTGGGCCATCTTCTGTGCGGGCTGGGTGGGGCTGTATTTCTGGTGGGGACTGCTCACCTCCATTTCGTGCTGGTATCGGCATTGTACGGGCTGGGAGTGGCGTTCCTATCGCCTGCCTACAACTCACTGATATCCAAGGAGGTTCCCATAGGCATCAGGGGAACTGCCTTCGGACTGGTGTCGACCACCCTGGGCATAGCATCGCTTCCTGCGCCGTATATCGGCGGCTTGATGTGGGCCAGATTCGGGCCGAAGGCTCCGTTCGTGCTGCCCCTTCTGGCAAGCATGAGCATGGCTGCGATACTCTGGTTCAAACTGCCGGGGAAGCGCGACAAGGCAGAACAGACCGCAGAGGCGCAGGTGTCGCCATCGCAAGCATAGCCGACGTATAGCTGTGTAGTTGTGTTGATTCGCGCCTGGAGGATAGGCCGGGGCAGTTGGGCCCCGGCCTTCTTTCGACTGTTGTTGTCCACCGAAATCTCGCCTATTTCTGCTCCTAATCCACATGCGGGCTACCGAGAGGCACGAAATGTGTGTGCAGGAGTACTTGCCTGTGTGCCGAATAGCAATTGTAGCCACTTACTGGCCATGTTCCGAAAACGGTGAAAACGCGCACCCGAATCGCATTTGCCGTGCCACCTTATCTAATGATCATCTACCACTCTCCCTCCTTACATCACAGAGACGAAGGTCTAGTGCCCGACCGGGTGCGGTCCCTGATCGCATGCTGCGCATGAAACGTATATGGAGGTGATGGCTCCGAGCGCGCCGAGATTCGCGTCGTCTCCGTGATGACCAGCGAGATGTTTGACGATCGAGAGAGCAAGACTCGCGGAGTACCTGTCAACCAGTTCTTTAGGGAGGGATCCAGATGAAGAGTTCGAGATGGCTGAGGCTCGTGGCCCTGAGCAGCATGGTCATGTTTCTCATAGGGGCCATGACTGTGAGTGCGGCCGTCGGCGGCAGGCTGGAGATATTCTCCTGGTGGGCCGGCGACGAAGGGCCGGCGCTCGAGGCGTTGATTAAGCTGTATGAGAAGAGCAATCCGGGAACGAAAGTCATAAACTCTACCGTAACCGGCGGATCTGGAGTCAACGCCAAAGCAGTCCTTAAGACCAGGATGCTGGGCGGCGATCCTCCGGATACATTCCAAGTGCATGCCGGCCAGGAGCTGATCGGAACGTGGGTTGTGGCCGAGAGGATGGAGGATCTGACCTCGCTGTATGAAAAAGAGGGCTGGAGACGGGTCTTCCCTGAGGGCCTCCTCAAGCTTCTCAGCACTGACCGGGGTATATGGTCGGTGCCTGTCAACATCCATCGCTCCAACGTCATGTGGTATGTGCCTGGCAACCTCGCCAAGTGGGGTGTGAAGGCGCCGACCACGTGGGCGGAGTTCCTGGCGATAGCTCCTGCGCTGTCGGCTAAGGGAATCGTGCCTTTGTCACTCGGCGAGAACTGGACCGCCAACCACCTGTGGGAAAGCGTGGCCCTGGCGGTTCTGGGCCCCGAGAAGTGGGACGCCCTATGGAGCGGCAAACTGTCGTTTAGGAGCCCTGAAGCTGTCGAGGTGTGGAAGACGTTCGGTGAGATCCTTAAGTATACGAACGCCGACGCGCCGTCGTTGTCCTGGCAGCAGGCAACCGATATGGTAGTCAGGGGACAGGCGGCGTTCAACATCATGGGCGACTGGGCTGCGGGCTACATGGCTACCACCCTCAAGCTCAAGCCAGGCACCGATTTCGGCTGGATGGCATCGCCGGGTACTAACGGAATGTTCATGATGCTGTCAGACTCCTTCGGGCTCCCGGTGGGCTGTGCAGCCAGAGATAATGCGCTGGCGTGGCTCAAGATGCTGGGCAGTAAGGAAGGACAGGACACCTTCAATCCGCTGAAGGGATCCATCAGCGCTCGCACCGACTCTGACATGAGCAAGTACAACACGTACCTGCAGTCGGCTGCGAAGGACTGGAAGTCCAACGTGATCGCCGGTTCGCTGGCCCACGGTGTGGTCGCAAATGAGAGGTTCATGAACGACTTCGCGACGGTCATGGAGATCTTCCTTCAGAGCCACAACGCGCAGGCCGCGGCTAACGCGGCTCAAGCTGTAGCGATTCAGTCCGGCATTGCGTCTAGGTAGTGGACCGGTCAGGGGCTGGATAGGCTGGATAGGCCCCACAGATAGATAGACGGTTAGGGGGCGGTCGGGGCGCCGGCCGCCCCATTGTGAGGTGGTAACGCGTGCACTCCAGGCGAGATGAACTCATAGCCATACTGGTCATCCTGCCATCCATTGTGTTGCTGGCGATATTTGTGTATGCGTTCATAGGCCAAAGCATCAAGGCCTCGGTCACCGACTGGGGGCAGCAGGCGGCGTTATCTCTTAACCCCGAGATACACTACGTGGGAATGCAGAACTATAAAGACCTGTTCACAGGGTTCTTGGGAATGCGGTTCCGTCAGGACCTGACCAGCATGATCTGCTTCACTGCGTTGTTTGTGGTGGTTGCGCTGGCAGTCGGACTCGGCCTCGCCACGCTAATCGATCACCTTGTGTGGGGAGAGGCAGTCTTCAGAACCATCTTCCTTTTTCCCATGTCTCTCTCGTTTGTGGTCACCGGGACAATATGGCGATGGCTTCTCCAGCCCCGCGGCGGGATCAACCAGCTGCCCACCTTGGTCGGGTTGCCGGCCGGCCAGTTCCTCTGGCTTTCAAGCCGAGAGCAGCGTTTCGCGTTCGACTGGGCCGCCCTGCCACACTATGCTTGCTGGATGCTGGCGATCATACTTGCCGTGCTTGCCTGGACCAACTCACGTCGCGCAAAGCCAAAGACCGCCGGCCGGCAGGCAGTCGGAGCCGCGGCCCTTCTGGTGTTGGCCATATCGGGTATCACACGGCGGCTGGCGATCCTTGACTTTCCCGAGATTCATGGGTTCAATGTGGCAATCTGGGGAGTAGTGATCGCAGCCGTGTGGCAGCAGTCAGGGTATACCATGGCACTCTACCTGGCCGGGCTGCGAACCATTCCCGAGGAACTACGTGAAGCGGCCCGCGTGGACGGCGCCAGCAGGTTTCAGATATACAGGTATGTGGAGCTTCCCATGCTCACTCCAATAACCGTGAGTGCAGTAGTCATTTTGGGCCACATCGCTCTCAAGATATTCGACCTGATTTTCGCGATGGCAGGGCCTGATCACGCCCCAACCAGCGTGCCCGCGATCACTATGTTCCTCAAGACATTCCGAGGCAACGAATTCGCCGTGGGCTCCGCCATAGGCGTAGTCCTGCTCGTGCTGGTATCGCTGCTGATAATCCCTTACGTTGCCACGTCCTTTAGGGAAGGGGGAGATCAGTAATGCCGGCGAAAGGTGCAACCCGCGTATTCGTGCAGGCCCTGGCGGTCTTGCTGGCCTTGGTATACCTGATACCGGTATACATGACCATCGTGACTAGCCTGAAGTCGCCGGAGGAGATCAGTCACCTTAAGGCGTGGTCTATGCCTGCCAGTGGTGCGAATTGGAGCAGTTACTCGACTGCATTTAGCAAATTCGCACCATACCTCAAGAACAGCTTTGTGTTGGCTACTGCGGCCACACTGCTGTCCGCCTCCATGGGCGCGATCAATGGTTACGTGATGTCCAAGTATCCTTTCCCCGGATCGAGAGTGGTGATGCCCCTGATAGTCTTCGGGATGTTCATCCCGTATCAGTCCATACTGGTACCGCTGTTCCAGTTCCTTCAAAAGACCCGGCTGTATGGAGGACTACCGGGGCTGATCGTGGTTCACGTGGTGTATGGCTTGCCCATAACCACACTGCTCTTCCGCAGTTTCTACGCAGAGATCCCAGACGAACTGCTCGGTGCGGCCCGAATAGACGGGGCCGGATTTGCGGGCATATTCCGCTACCTCATACTCCCCCTGTCTGGGCCTCCATTTCTGGTGGTGGGGATATGGCAATTCACGCAGATATGGAATGAGTTTCTGTTCGCAGTCACACTGGCCAGGCCGGACGCCCAGCCCATTACCGTGGCCCTGGCGAACCTCGCAGGCGGGCAGGCTGTGTCGTGGAACCTTCCTATGGCGGGCTCAGTTCTCGCTGCGCTGCCCACGGTGGCCATATACGTTCTGCTCGGCCGCTACTTCGTCCGAGGCTTGCTGGCCGGGGCTTTGAAAGGCTAGATGAGCCTGACGACAATGATGATACGGGCAGGGCTTCTGGGCATTGTGGCCTCCGGGCCTACGACCGGCTCAGATAGAAGACCGCCAACTGCGTGCGGTCGCGCAGCTCCAGCTTTTCGAGGATGACGCTGAGGTAGTTGCGCACTGTGCCTTCGCTGAGGTACAGGGTTTCCGCGATCTCGCGGTTGCTCAGCCCCTTGGCCACGAGTTCGATGATTCCTCTTTCCTTATCGGTGATGCCGCGCCCGGCGAGATCGACCTGCTCGTCGCCGCGTAGCAGTGTCGGCAGCTTCGTGACTATGGCGTCCCCGAACACGCTTTGGCCCATGTGTACACTCCTGAGCG
>DAOTAC010000088.1:0-8233 GCA_035382325.1 Bacillota bacterium
CGCGCCTGTGAATGCCCCTTTGGCCGTTCCAAACAGGATTCCCTCCAGCAGGGTATCGGGAAGCGCCGCGCAGTTCTGCGCTATGAATGGTCGACTAGATCTGGATCCCGAATTGTGAATAGACTGGACAATGACTTCCTTACCCGTTCCGGTCTCTCCCGCGACAATGATCGAAGAGCTGCTGGCAGCGGCGCGTTTTGCGCACTCGACTACGTGTAGCATGGACTGGCTTGCGGCCACAACATCGCTGAAGGTGTACCGGGCTGTGCCTGCTTTCGGCAGGTGCGACTGCTCGCCCTGACCCGCGCTCTCGGAAAGTAGCTGAGCCTGGAGGTCGACAACCCGCTCAGCCAGGGCCTTTACGAGCGTGACATCGCGCGAGATCTCAATAGCCCCCACAAGCCTAGCACCGCTGTAAATCGGGAGCGATGAATTCACGGTGGTGATCGTGTCGCCTTTGAAGTTGCGGAACGTCTGCTGGCGCACGGGCGCAGGCCGACCTGTGCGCAGTACGGACAGGAGAGTGCTGGTATCCTCGGAGAGGGACGGGAATATGGACAGGATGTGACGACCGACAACTTCTGCCGGGTTGAGGTTGTCTAGATCTGCGGCCACCTTGTTGTAGAATACCGTGATGCCGCTGGTGTCAACTATGTGTATGCCTTCATTGATAGAGTCAAGAACCACTCTGAGGTCTGCGCTTAGGTGCTCGAGGTCGATCACGGGTTCACGCACCGGCATTTCCCTCCTCAGAGACGCTCTGTGCCCAAGTATGGGCACCCGCCAAGATTATATCGTACATGGCCGACAATTGACAGCCGGGACCACTCTGCTTTGAGAGTGACCTCGGCTGCCGGCGCCTATCTGGCGCCTATCCAGCGCCTATCTAGCGCCTATCTAGCGAACGTCTACTCGTCGAATGCGCTGTCCAGGATGGTCTGTATGAGCTGATCGAAGGAAATACCTTCTGCCCGCGCAGCGTCAGGCAGCAGGCTGACCTGAGTCAGCCCGGGCAGTGTGTTCGCCTCAAGCACCCACACCTGGCCGGATGGTTCCACTATCATGTCGACCCTGGAGTAACCGCGGCATTTCAGAGCGGCATGGGCTTCCACTGCAAGCCTTTCGCATTCCGCTCGCGCGGGTTTGGGTAGTCTTGCAGGCACTATATGCTCCGACTTGCCGGGAGTGTATTTGGAGTCCCAGTCGTAGAATTCGTTCTTTGGTACGATTTCCAAAGTAGGAAGAGCCCGAGGTGTGCGCGTGCCCAGCACTCCCACCGTGACTTCAGTGCCTGCGATGTACTTCTCGATTAATGCATCTGGGTCTCTTCTGAAAGCCAGCTCGAGCGCGTCTGCTAGCGCTGAGCTCTCTTTCACTATCGTGATGCCCACTGTCGACCCTTGTGAAGAGGGCTTCACAACGCAGGGGAACCCGATGCTCTCGGCGTGCGTAAGCCCAAGCTCCGGCGCATCGCTGCGATGCACTGTGACGTAGGGCGGAGTCGGCACCTTGGCCGCATTGAACAATACCTTCGAAACGATCTTGTCCATGGCGACTGCGCTTGCCAGAACGCGGGAACCTGTGTATGGAATCCCCAGCATCTCCAGAGCTCCCTGAATACAGCCATCCTCACCGTACCTTCCATGGAGCGCTATGAAGGCCGCGTCGGGCCGAGAATCGGCCAACACTGCGATGCTGTCTACGGCCGGATCGACGGTGATCACTTCGTGTCCGAGCCGGCGCAGAGCAGCCTCGACTTGCTCACCTGACTTGAGCGAGACCTCCCGTTCGCTGGAGGAACCGCCCATAAGCAGAGCCACTCTCATCCTTTTATGTGTCAACGAATTCACCACCAACACATGCTTCGATATCATCTCGGCCACTGCCGAAATACCTCGCTGAAGACGGCGACTGTGGCGCGGCATGCCAAAAGCGCGTAGACTAGCCCGGCAACGAGCAAAAACCCTCGGGCCAGGGCGGCATGCCGCCACGCGGGATCGTCGGCCCTCACGGATTTGGCCCAGACCACCGCAGCAATGATCGCAATCGCCAACGCCGACGATAAGACTAAGCAGAGCCCCACGATGCATCACCGGTCTATCGTATGCGGGGCTATATGCGAATGTCCCAGCTGCTCAGGATGTCGTACGCCACATGGTCAGTCATGTCGAACCTTATGGGCGTTATGGAGATAGCGCCCGACCGCACCGCGTCGGTGTCGAGGCCATCGCCGGGTGCCGACGCTTCCGGGCTGCCACACATCCAGTAGTAGACCTCACCCCGGGGATCGACCCGTCGTTCGAAGATGTTGGAATACCGCTGAACACCCATCCTGGTTACGACTATCCTGTCCAATTCGGCGCCGTCAGGCACATTCACATTGAGCATTACTCCCGGCGGGAGCCCACGGGTCGCCGCCAGGCGCGCCAGAGCTGCGCCTACTGTGGACGCAGGCCCGTAGTCAGAAGGGTCGTAGGAGACTGTCGATAGTGCAACGGCCGGTATCCCGGCCAGTGCTCCTTCAGCGGCTGCGGCCACCGTCCCTGAGTAGAGGATGTCGGTTCCCAGATTGGGGCCACGGTTTACGCCTGCCAAGACCACATGTGGTCGCTCGGGCATGAGCTCCTCCAGGGCGAGTTTGACGCAGTCGGCAGGACTTCCGTCCACCGCCCATGCCGTCGTCGACGGCCAGCGCGGCTCTATGCGGCGGGCTCTGAGGGGGGCTCGCATTGTCAACGCATGGCTGATTGCGCTGCGCTCGCGATCCGGCGCGCACACCCATACCTCGTCTGCGATGGCGCACACAGATTCGACTAGAGCTGCCAGCCCAGGCGCTGCTATGCCGTCGTCGTTGGAGATCAGAATTCGGATGATAGGTTAACCCCCTTCGAGTTACCAGTTGTCGACCTCGGCTCTCAGAACACCCGACAGAGCCAAAACCCTCTGCAGCAAGTCGGCATGGGTTGCGCGGCTCCCTACCGCCGCCATGTTGTGCCCCATGACGATCTCTATCCTAACCATGGACTCGCCGCGTTCCAAGTTTATGTCGCTGGCAACGATGTTCATGCGCAGTTCGCCGACGATGGTCGCGATCTCACCGAGCAGACCGGGCCTATCGATTGCAGTGACCCGCAGCACAACATCTTTGTGCGGGAAGTATCGCTCCTCCAGCCGGTTGAGGAAGACCAGGACGAACTCAACCAGCACAGTGGCGCCGATGGCCGGCCAGACTAGACCTGCGCCAGCCGCGAGACCAATGCCTGCCGTCGTCCAAAGACTAGCCGCAGTAGTGAGCCCCTTGATAGTGAGGCCTTCGTGCATTATGGTGCCTGCGCCCAAAAACCCAATGCCGCTCACAATCTGAGCCGCCACTCTCGCAGGGTCGCGGAGCCCGCCGCCGGATGGCCCAAACCCGTGTATTCCAACCATTGTGATCAGCGCGGATCCGAGGCAGACCAGAGAGTGGGTGCGCAGGCCGGCCGACTTGCCCTGCCTTTCGCGTTCGAGCCCTATGACTGCGCCCAGCAAAGTAGCGACGACTAGCAGCCCCATATTGCGCAAAAATAAGGACATCTCTCATTACCCCTCCGTGGATTTGTCTAGCTGACGCCGATCTTGTGCGAGCGCCGTGATGATCCAAGTATCTTGGCCGCAGTGGCGCGCACCAGTTCACGAGATTCCCTCAATGCGACGACTACCGGGCTTATTGCTTCATCTCCTGCGATCTCGCGCAGCGCCTGTATTGCCAGCAGACGCAGTTCCTCGTTTTCCAGGCATACTGCCACAAGAGGTTCGACTGCACGCAAATCGCCCGCCCACCGTAGCGCCTGGACTGCTCCCAGGCGCACTTCGTGCGACTCGTCATCAAGACAGCCTATGAGTGCATCCACAGCCCGGCTGTCGGCGATCTTCCTCAGCGCCTCCACTGCTTCGTACCTCACACCCGAGTCAGGATCGGTGGTCAGGCTGACCAGGTGAGGCACCGCCTCGCTTTCGCCCATGTCGCCAAGGAGCTTCGCCGCACGCTTTCTCACCGTGGGCTCAGGCGACAGCAGTTCGCGCTGAAGGGCAGGCCGGACGTCGTCAACAGGGATTGATCTCAGCGCATTGCAGGCGCTGTAGTACACATATACGCTTTCATCGCCCAGGGCACGCACGAGCGGCTCCACCGCCAGCGAAGTGCTGCATTTAGCGAGAGCCTCAACCGCCCATCCCCGCACGGTTTCGTCGGAATCGCCGAGCGCCCGAGCGAGCAGCGGTACCGCCTGTACATCTTGCAGCTTGGAAAGGCCATATGCAGCAGCGCGCCGCATCGGCCCGTCACCGCTCGACAAGGCGTCACAAAGAACATCGAGCAGCTGCCCTTTGAGATTGGCTATCTGCTCGACTGCCGCCTCCCTGTGTTCGGGATCTACGCGAGCCAGATCGCTCTCAATCGAGCCCAGCTGTTCAATGAGAGCGCGTATGCGCCCGCATTCATCGCATGTTGAATACAACCAGCGCACCCCCGGGCAAGTCGACTACTTAGGGGCAAATTGCACAGTAATTCGACGGAAGTGCAGACGATTCCTGCTCTCGGCTATCTGAGCTTCAGGACGAACTTGTTCTCCGTGCCCGAGAGCAGACGCCGGATGTTGGACACGTGCCTCGCCACGGCGCTCAGGGCGAGTAGCAGACATGCTACCGTATACTCGCGAGGGTATCCGGCGAGGAATGCCGCGATTGGCGAGGACGCAATGGCCACCATTGAGGCGACCGAGGCGTAGCGGCACGCGGCTATGACACCGACCCATACTGCTGCTACCACGATACCTACCCAGGGCATGGCGAGCAGCACAAACCCGAATGTTGTGGCGATTCCTTTGCCGCCTCTGAAGCGCAGCCATACCGGCCAATTGTGCCCGACCACCGCAGCGACTCCGGTCGCCGCCGTCCAGGCCGGGCTGAGGCCTACTAGATGCGCAAGCCAGAATGCGAAGGCGCCCTTTCCAGTGTCCAGCACGAAGGTACATACGGCAAATCCTAGGCCCAATGTTCTCAGGACATTGGTAGCACCAATATTGCCGCTTCCGTGCTTCCGGACGTCTAGCCCGGCAATACGGCTTCCCAGGATCACCCCGAACGGAATCGAACCGACCAGATAGGACAGGATCACAACCAGCAACGGATGGAGATTCACCGTCTTCACCAGCCTCCGCCAATGTCATGTCATTCCCTCTGCTTCAGCAGGACCTCAATGGGTGTCCCGGAAAACTCGAACGCCTCGCGCAAGGCGTTTTCGAGGTAGCGTCTGTACGAAAAATGGACGCTGTCTGGGCGGCTGACCCACACCGCAAACCGGGGCGGTCTCGCCGACACCTGTGTGGCATAGTACACCCGGATCTCCTTGCCGCCATCCGGAGGGGGCGGATTTCGCAGCACTGCATCCTGCACGACCCTATTGACCATGGCAGTCTGCACTCTCCTTCTGTGCTGGGCAGCGCTGGACTTGACAGTCTCCAGCAGCTTGCCTATGCGCCTCCCTGTCAATGCCGACACGAAGACCACCGGGGCATAGGGCATGAAGTCCAGGTAAGTCCTAAGAGCCCGCTCGTACTCTCTCGCAGTCGTGTCGTCTCGTTCGACAATATCCCATTTGTTTACGGCCACAACAGTGGCCTTTCCGGCCTCATGGGCGTATCCGGCTATCCTTGTGTCCTGAGCGGAAGGTTGCTCGGTTCCGTCAACCACGGTTACTGCCACATCGCACCTTTCGATGGCGTTCATCGCTCTCAAAACGCTGTACTTCTCGATGCCTACATCGACTCGACCCTTCCGTCTGATGCCGGCTGTATCTACTATTATGTATCTCTCGCCGCCGAATTCGAGAACAGCATCCACAGCGTCCCTGGTGGTGCCGGGCACATCGCTCACGATCGAACGCTCTTCGCCGAGCATCCGGTTGACCAGCGATGACTTTCCCACGTTGGGCCTGCCTATGACGGCCACCCTGATCGCGTCATCATCCGGCTCGGGCTCGGCCTCGCTATCAGGTAGCGATTGCACGACAGCGTCGAGCAGATCGCCGATTCCGCTGCCGTGGACTGCCGACGTAGCGATTAGTTCGCCCAGACCCAAGGAGTGCAGGCTATAATCCATGTGGGATGGATCATCGACCTTGCTGGCCACAACTATCACAGGCTTGCCCGACTTGCGTAGAATGCCTGCCACATCGTCGTCTTCGCTCGTTATGCCCACGCGCGCGTCTACGACGAAGAGCACCACGTCAGCCTGCTCGATAGCCATTTCGGCTTGTCTGCGAGTTTGAGCTGCAATACTGTCGCCGGGGTACGCTTCTATGCCCCCGGTGTCGATCAGGGTGAAGGCTCGACCACACCACTCGGCCTCGGCGTACACACGATCGCGTGTGATACCCGGCGTGTCGTCCACTATAGAGACTCTGGCCCGAGAGATCCTGTTGAAGAGGGCTGACTTGCCCACATTGGGCCGCCCCACGATCGCTACCAGCGGTCTTGCCACCTTACCCCACCTCCCATCCGGTAGGTCCGACTACATGATGCATTCGAGAAGCCCGCGGGCGGACGCACTGACGATTCTCACAGGTATCCCCGTGGCCCGTTCGATGTCGCCCGGGGTCATGTCGTCGAGAAAGCATTCCTGGCCCCGTCTGAGCATGACGTCGGGAATGGCTACGAAATCGCCGAAGAACCCGGCATCCGTCGTCTGTGACGACTTGGCCTCATTCAGCGCAGCAACTATGTCTGCTCCTACCACCAGGCCGGACACGGTGACGCTCTCGCCGAAGAACCTGTTGGCTACCGGGAGAACATGAACGCAAACGCCCGCGATCCTGCTCAGACTGGCGCAGGCGTGGGCTATTGCCCGGGCGCCGAGCACGCCGGTGATCGCGGTGAAGTCCACTGCTGCGGTCGCCTGCCCCGCCATCCTGCCCAAGGCCTCCTCGAATTCGTCTGAGAACAAACGCGACAAGCCGATCCCATTTTCGAGCTGCGGATATTCTTCATACTCGTCACTGGCCGGGATCTCCTGCTGCGCGAGATAGTAAAACTCGTCGGCAGCGAACACAAACCGTGTTCCCCGCGAGTCAAGAGAGCGGCGCTGAGCCGCATGCACAACGCGTATTACCTGCCCGGCCAGGTGGGGATCGACGGCGTCGAGCCTATGAAGGCCTTCCCGGTGCGCGGTGAGCCCGACAGGCACTATCCCCAGCGACGCGCAGGAAGGCCAGAGATCTGCAAGATCTTCAATAGTCTGCTCGAGCATCGTCCCGTCATTCAGGCCGGGAACCAACACGACTTGCGCGTGGAACTCGATCCCAGCCTCGCTGAGCCGCTTGAGCGTGGGCATAATCGGCCTCGTGGCGATGCCTGCTCGCCCTAGCAATGCGCGCCTCGTCTCTTCGTCAGTGCTGTGTACCGAAACATACAACGGCGACAGGCGGAGGTGGATGATTCGCTCGATGTCCGAATCAGTGAGGTTAGTGAGCGTGACGAAATTGCCCTGCAGAAACGAAAGCCGGTAGTCGTCGTCCTTGAAATACACGCTCTTGCGCATTCCGGCCGGCAACTGGTCGATGAAGCAGAAAACGCATTTGTTGGCGCAGCGCCTTTCGCCGTCGAATGCGATCTCATCGAAGTGGATGCCCAGTCGCGTATCGTAATCGTTGTCGATAACCACGCAGAACTCAGAGCCATCAGGCGTTCCAACACTCAGACGGACACTGGAAGATGCGGCATGGTACTGATAGTCGATGATGTCGCGTATCGGATGCCCGTTTATGGCAATCAGCGTGTCGCCTGGAGTAATGCCGGCCAACGCAGCGGGGCTACCCGGCTCGACACTGGCGATCACAGCGGAAACAGTCATATGCTGCCGAAACCTCCCGGAGAAATGAAAACGGAGAGGAGAGCCGGGCTCCCCTCTCCCTGCTCCCGCCGGCTAATCAGCGGATGTGGAAAGATCCTTGTACTTAGAGTCGGTGATGGTAACATCGGCCTCAAGCCTGAGCTCCGAAGCAAGCGCCTGAGCGCTCTTGGCCTGATTCCCTTTTATGGTCCGCTCGATGTCCTCCTTCACCTCGTCGAATGTAGCCTCATGCGCGTCTTTCCTTTCGGTGACACGGATGATGTGGTATCCGTACTCGGACTTGACCGGCGCGCTGGTCTGGCCGGGCGACATCGCAAAAGCTGCCTTCTCGAACTCGGCCACCATG
>DAOTAC010000089.1:0-8216 GCA_035382325.1 Bacillota bacterium
CGGCGGCGGCCTGCGTGGACTGCTATGTTGGTCACGTGGGCTTCGTCGCATACCAGCCACATTCCGCCGTAACCCGTCATCGTTCCCGACTCGTCACGAGTCACGATGTAGAGAGCCCGTTCGTTCCGGGTGAGTTCGTCGATGAACGCCGCACGGCTCCACGGAATCGGAAAGGACTGCCTCTCAATCTCGACCACATCATCCACATCGGCGAGGGTCATGAGCGATACCGTATGTTCCATCTCGTCACCGCTTCCCCTCTGCAAGCCTCACTTCTGCCTCGGACGGCCTGAGGTACATAGGAACCACACTGGCAGGATCATCTGCGATCCCCGCGCTTAGCAGATCAAAGCCTAAGAGGCCAACTTGCGACGGCCGCAACATGCACATGGGCGCAGGCGGAATCTCGGCCACGCCGGGCAACTCCGAGCGGAGCGATTCGGCGTACGCCAGGGCTCCGTCTCCGAGGAAAAGCACCCGTTCCGGGCGCCCACTATCGCCCGATACCGACGATGCCAGCGCTGATGCCGTTTCTCGGGCAAGGGTCGCAACCTCGCCGACGTACCTAACTGCGTAAGCCGATGCCCTCTCGGGCCACCACACATCGCCAGATTCAGGGGGCACAAACGAAGCAGAATAACATCTTTCATGCCTGGCGTCGATCAAGCACCATACCGCGCGCGCCCCTCTGCCACGCCCGTACGCCAGCGCATCAAGGGACGGCACTGACACTATGGGTATGGACAGAGCGTACGCCATTGCTTTGCACGCCGACACGCCTATGCGGACGCCGGTGAATGACCCTGGCCCTACGCCGCACGCTATTGCGTCAAGATCGCCCGGGCCGACGCCTGCCGCCGACATCAGCGCTTGCACTGATGACATCAGCCGCTCAGAGTGAGTCGCCCGAACGTTCAATATGTGCTCGCCCACGGTGACGCCGTTTTTGAGCAGGGCGACGCCTCCGACCATAGTCGAAGTATCCATCGCCAGGATCAGCACGGTCTCATCTCCTCCAGGATGCTCCTATATCTGTCGCCCTGAGGCGTCAGGACCAACTCACGCTCAAATGTAGCAGTCGTACGGATCTCCACCGTGAGCCGGTCCATATTGAGCAATGGACTATAGACGTCCGGCCATTCGATGACAGCCACGCCGTCGCCGCCGACATACTCGTCCAGCCCCGCCTCCTCAACCTCCTCGGCAGACGTCAGCCTGTACAAGTCGAGGTGGTACATGGGAATCCTCCCCCTGTACTCCTGCGCAAGTACAAACGTGGGGCTCGACACGCGCGCCTCATCTGCTCCCAACCCGATGGCTATGCCCCTGGCAAGGCAAGTTTTTCCAGCGCCCAGCCCTCCTGCGAGGCACAGAACATCGCCGGGCTGAAGCAGTTTGCCGAGGCCACAGCCTATGGCGATGGTCTCGGCAGGCGAGTGCGATATTATTCGAACGGTTTCAGTCATGGTATTCAACCTTCATGATTATACTTGACCGACTCACGGTCGGTCAAATCGTTCCAGAAGCCCTTTCCAACTTGAAACACGGTCGCATGTAGCCAACGACATCGCCTCTGCAGTTGCGCACGGGTCGTTCGATTGCAAGCTCGCGCATGCCCGACATCTCGGGCGTGACTGCGCCCAATACCCGCAGGATCTCGACGACAGTCGATGGGAGAGCTCTCGCTCCGCCATCCTCGATCTTGACGGCGATGCCCACGCCCTTGCCGGGGATCCCCACGCAGAAGAGGCCCTCTGCCCCTCCCTTGCAGAACAGCGCGCCCCGTGCTCCCAGCATGAGATCGGTTCCGAAGTCTCCCGACCCGCCCACCATTTCAGGATGGTCCATCATGGCCTGGACGATCCTCCTGGCCGGCTCCACATATTCCACCGGCAGAGACTCCGGCGCCGACATCCTCGCATACGCCCGCGCCATGCCCGAGAGGGGCATTCCGAACACCACTACTCCGCACCCGTCTACTCCGCGTACAACTTCTTCGCGCGGCAGGCCGGCCACATCCGACACCGCCTGCCACATGTCCTGCTGCACTCGACTATCTCGAGATACGTAATCATCGATGGGGTAACCCCGATGCACCGCGTACATGAGCATTCCGGCATGCTTCCCGGAGCAATTGTTGAAAACCGGACTGAATGAGGCGCCGGACCGGATCCGCCCAGCCGCTTGGCTGCATTTTGCGGAGACGCGCTCCGGCGGCCACACGCACGACGGCGCATGCGTCCCGCACATCAGAGCCGATTCAGTCAGCCCTATTCTGCCCAGTATGCTCGTGACCGCGTCAATGTGGATATCCTCTCCACGATGGGACGCAGCCATCACCGCCAGCTCAGTGTCGGTGATGCCAAATCGATCGACCGCCCCCGAAGCGACTATGGGAAGTACCTGGATGGGCTTTGCCGAAGAGCGGAAGTAGGTGACACAGCCTGGATCACCGGCCCACCACAGCAGCCTTCCCTCGGCATCTGTCACCGCTATGTGTCCTCTGTGCACACTCTCAACTAGCTCGCCTCTGTACAGCGAAACCAACGCTTGCGACATCGAATGCAATTCAGTACACTCCCTGTGCAGCAATTAGGAATTCTCTGAACACATTGAGCGCCTCCGGGTCCTTGCCGGCAAGCGCCTCCGGATGCCACTGGACGCCCACCATGAACCGGCTTCCGGCCTTTTCTATGGCCTCCACAACCCCGTCGCTCGCCCGTGCCGAGACTTCGAAACCTGGGGCCACAGGGTGCACCGCCTGATGGTGGAAGCTGTTTACCATGATCGAATCACGCCTGAATATCTTCCACAGAATCGAACCGGGAACCACTGATACCGAATGCGTAGGCAGCCATCGCGGAGCCGTAACGCGGTGCGCGTGAGCGCCCGGAACGCACGATTCGATATCCTGAACCAGACCGCCCCCTGCCGCCACGTTCAATACCTGCATCCCCCGGCAAATCGCGAGGACCGGCAGATCGGCCTGCATGGCAGCTCGAGCCAACGCCAGTTCGAACCGGTCCCTAACAGGGTTGACTGCACCCAGCTTTGGGTGGGGCTCTTCGCCGAACAGACCAGGTAGAACATCGGACCCGCCCGTGAGCACGATCCCTCGCGCCAGGGAGCACAGCTCAGCGACTGCCTCAGCCGTATCGCAGCACTCCATGGGGGGTACCGCAACGAGAGGAAGCCCGCCGGCCAGGTAGACCGCTCGCACGTAATCCGCCTGTAGCTTGAACGAATCGCTCGACTCAATGTCGCAGTCGGCCGAAACCAGTATAAGCGGACGCACGGGAAAACCACCCCATTACGAACTTGTCCCGGCAGGGCTTGCGCTGCCGGGCAATACTAGATGTCCATCAGCCCGAGGCTGATCTCAGCCGCACGGTTCACCTTTCTCATGGTATCACCATCAAGAGTGCATACATGTTGTAGCAGGCGGGCCTTGTCGATTGTACGCAGCTGTTCCATGAGGACAACGGAATCAAAAGCAAGGTTGCCAGAAGAGGCCGGAAGCTCAACGTGAGTCGGCAGTTTGGCCCTTTTGATCCGCGAGGTAACGGCGGCTACTATGGTAGTGGGGCTGTAACGGTTGCCGATGTCGTTCTGAACCACAAGCACCGGCCGGATCCCGCCCTGCTCTGAGCCGACTACCGGGTTGAGATCGGCGTAGAAGACATCACCGCGCTTGATGTCCAAGTCAGTCACCGCCCGCAAGAAACCGCTCGTACCTGATGAAAGCCTCTTCCTCCGCTGCGGCACACTCATCCGCCATCTGCGAGTTGATCGAGGCCATCTCAGAGTAGCCTTCCTTCAGCTTCCTGCCCAGTTCCGATCGGGCGTGTTCCGCCATGAACATCCTTACAGCTTCGCGCACGACTTCGCTTCGATTGAGCCCGATTGTCTTGCTGAAAACATCCACTTCGCTCAGGAGCGAAGACGGAACGGAGACCATGATGCGCTTGAGTTCTGCCAAAGCAATACCCCCCGAAGCGCCGGCTCATATTCCCGCATATTCGTATGCATGCCAATTATACATGTATGCCTAAAGCCATGTCAACCTGCGGAGATACTGCACGATACTGGGTATTCCGCCCGTGGTTCCGCCCGTAGTTCCATCCGCGGACCGCTATGCACCGTCACGGCTGCGATGACACATACACGCGCGGCACCCGCTTGCTGATGGCGCACACGACTTCATAGCCTATGGTGCCCATGATCCGCGCTATATCCTCAGCGCATATCACTTCATTGCCTTGCTCCCCAATGAGCACTGCCTCGTCGCCGACCCGTACGTCGGAGTCAGGGGGCAGAACGACCATTATCTGATCCATGCACACGCGACCTGCGACAGGGCAGCGCACGCCACCAATGAGCACCTCCCCCCGCCCCGATAGCAGGCGTGAGTACCCATCTGCATAGCCCACGGGCAATGTTGCGATGAGCTGAGGACCGGGCGCGACATAGGTTGCTCCGTAGCTAACCGTGGCGCCGGCCTTCACAGGTTTCATATACGATACCCTGGTCTTGAAAGATAGCGCCCGCTGCCATCCCTGGCCCAGGGGAGATATGCCCAGCGGGGATATGCCATACATAGCGCCGCCGATCCTGACCATGTCCATGGCGGCCTCCGGAACGCGGAGCGCTGCCGCGCTGTTCGCCACGTGCTTGATAGGGATCTCGTATCCTTCCGCGGCGAGGCCGTCCACGATGTCGTGGAACAACTCCAGCTGCCTGCACGTCATGGATGGGTCGCTCTCTGCGCACGCCAGGTGGGTGAATATGCCTTCGATCTCCAGTCGCGGCAGGCCCGATACATGCCTGACCAGCCCGGGAATGGCTTCAGGGGGTAACCCCAACCTGCCCATGCCGGTGTCTACCTTAATATGGACCTTGGCCTTCCGCCCAAGTAAGGCGGCTGATTCTGACAACACGTCCGCAGATTCATACGATGCCACGGTGGCAGTCAGGCCATACCTGACGAGGTCGGGCGCCTGCCACGGAAAGAGGGCCTCCATGAACAGTATGGGCGCAACGATGCCTGCCCTTCTCAGGGCGATTCCCTCTTCCACCAGAGCCACACCCAGAAAAGCGGCGCCCGACTTCAGAGCCGCAATTGCCACTGGAACAGCTCCGTGGCCGTATCCGTCAGCCTTCACTACCGCCATGATCTGCGTCTTGCCAGGGATGGTTGCCCTTACGCGTTCGATATTCTTCGCAATGCTCCCGGTGTCTACCTCAACCCAGGTGGGTCGCATACCGGGTAGATAAGTCTCTTTCAGCCAGGGTCACCATCCTTCTGACATATGCGTATATGCAATCGGCATCATGCTCCAAAGCATGGCCATCTTCGTACGCACTGCTGTAAATGACTCGGGAACGTGTACCAGCACATCGCCGGCGACCATCCCATCCGTACCGCGCTCCCGCGCTGCGAAATCACCTGCCAGGCCATGGAGGTAAGCCGAGCAATATCCTGCCGCAAGACCGTCCAGACCCACGGCACACAGACTCCCTGTTACGCCCGCCAGAATATCGCCCATTCCGGCCGTGGCCATTCCAGAATTGCCAGTGGGGTTCACATATGCCTCCCCACTCTGGTCGGCAATGACCGTCCTTGCGCCCTTCAGTACCACTGTGGCGCCTGTCTCCAGCGCTGCCCGCCGGGCCCACCCCAGGCGATCCCGGTTGATTTCGTCTGCTCCGACGCCCATCAGTCTACCCAGCTCGCCCGGGTGCGGAGTGAGAACAACCTGCGCTTTGGCCTCCCTGAGCGCCCGAGCCTTCCCTGCCACGACGTTGATTGCGTCGGCGTCCAGCACCAGCGGAACGCGAACTTGCGAAACCACCGCATCCACAACTGCCGAAGTGCGTTCGCAACACGACATTCCCGGGCCAATGACTACTGCCTGGCAAGCGGCGGCCATCTCAAGTATGGCTGGCAAGCACGGTTCAGGCGCCGGATGCGTCATGACCTCGGCATGCCTCGCGCTCACCTCGCCAGCTATTGCGGCAGGAACCAGCAGGTGAACCAGTCCCGCCCCGGACCTTAGGGCCCCCATTGCAGCCAGCGACGGAGCCCCGGACATCCCGGGCGAGCCGGCGACGATCAGAACACGGCCGAAATCGCCCTTATGAGCGTCGGGCCGCCGCACAGGCAAAGCTGCACGTACATCGTCCGGCGTCGTCAGGCCTGTTCTTATCTCGCTGAAGTCGAGTAGTGGGGGCGGCATGCCGATGCCATCCACAACCACACGGCCCGCGCAAGACGCCCCGGGATACGTCGCTAGACCCGTCTTGGCCAAGGCAAGTGTGACCGTGGTGTGAGCGATCACGCATTCCCCGGGCACAGCGCCGGTTAAGGCGTCCATACCGCTGGGAACGTCCACAGCTACAACAGGCGCAGGCGACTCGTTAATAAGCGATATAGCCCGTGCTGCCTCAGGCGACGGCGCCCCGCGCGCTCCAGTGCCCAAGATAGCATCGATGATCACACTAGATGCTGCCAGATCCTCCCGAGCGGCGCTCCACGCCCCCGCGTCCAGCAGTGGTACGACGCAGATCCCCGATTTCATCATCGCGTCCAGGTTGGTCCGAGCGTCCCCCGATATTGTAGACGGATCCCCCACCACGTAGACGGAGACGCGAGCGCCGTACCCAGCCAGGTGACGAGCAGCGGCAAAGCCATCGCCGCCGTTGTTGCCTCGACCCGCCAGTATGCAGACGGATACCGGAGGCGCCGGTTCATCCTGATCTCGGCCACACACACCAGCCCGAACAGCACGAGAGGCCCGAGTGGCCACGCTAAACGCCACTTTGGCTACAGCCGCGCCCGCATTCTCCATCAGGGCTAACCCAGAAACGCCGTAGCGTTCGGCGGCCGCCCGATCTATCTGCCGCATCTCGTCAGGAGTCGCGAGCTTCATCATCGCCACCCCCGCTTCCGATCCCGCTTACGCTCGCACTCACGCTTTCTCTCCCGCCGTCGCCCCTTGCATGCCCCAGCGCGACGGCAAAGGCGCACACATAGTCGCCATCGTGCGACACTGACAGCAGCACACGCAGAGCTCCGACCTCATGTGCCCGGCGGCTGGCCGTGCCCGAGAGCCCGACCGCAGGCGCACCTCCATCTGTATGGTAGACTTCAATATCCGTAAAGGAGACATCGCCCATGCCGCAGCCAAGGCTCTTCATCACAGCCTCCTTGGCCGCAAACCTGGACGCGAGGTATTCTCGGTCATTGGCTCTGCGGCTAGATAGCTCGCCCGGCGTGAACAGGCGCGCGGCCACCCCGCCCGGCGCACGTTGCGCTATCTCCTCGAATCGCTCCGTACGTATGATATCGACACCCACACCAATGACGCTATCAGGCAAGTTCTGCCGAAATGACGGCTGCGACACCATCAACAACCTTCCTCACGACGGCTTCATCCGGGCCTTCGCCCATGACGCGGACCAACGGCTCAGTGCCTGACGGCCTCACCACAAGCCGAGCTGAATCGCCCAGCATGGCCTGACCCTCCTCTACAGCCGCTCGTATCGAGGCGGAGGCGCCATATTCGTCCTTGCGCGACACACGCACGTTCACCATGATCTGCGGAAACTTCACCATCACCGAAGCCAGTTCGCTCAAGGGCTTGCCCGTAGCCGCCACAATGGAAGCCACTTCGACCGCGGTGATGAGTCCATCGCCTGTAGTGGTCTTTTCCAGCATTATGATATGCCCGGACTGCTCGCCCCCAAGCACCAGACCGCGGCGCCTCATCTCCTGAAGAACGTACTTGTCGCCCGCGTTGGCCATGATCACCTGACAACCGATGGCTCGCATGGCCTGAACCAGGCCGAGATTGCTGTACTGCGTCGCCACGATAGCGCCGCCCGGCAACCCCCCGCTCGAGGCGCGGAAACCCGCGCACACCGCCATAATCTGGTCCCCATCAACAACGTTCCCATCGGAATCGACTGCCATGACACGATCAGCATCGCCATCGTGGGCAAACCCCAGGTCAGCGTTGAGCTCACGCACTGCTTCCTGGAGTGCCTCAGGATGAGTCGATCCGCAACGGACGTTGATGTTGTCGCCGTCCGGGGAATCATTAATCACAGTCGTCCTGGCGCCCAGTGCCCGAAAAGCCGCGGGAGAGGTGCGGCAGGACGCGCCGTTGGCGCAATCGATCACGACACGCAGACCGTCGAGCGAGAGCTCGCGCGGC
>DAOTAC010000090.1:0-8175 GCA_035382325.1 Bacillota bacterium
CGGCTCTCAGCCAGAGCGTCAAGGGCCGCCGCAGGTTCGTCCAGCACCAAGAGCTTGGCCTGTCTTCCGAAGCTTCTGGCCAAAGTCAGCCGCTGCCACTGTCCTTCAGACAGATCCGCACTGCCAGGTTCGAGCTTGCCCAAAGGGGCGTCGGCGCCCAGGGGAAGCGACCCCACCTTCTGCGCCAGACCTGTCTGCTCAAGCAGGGCCGCGATCTCCGGATCGGCAAGACTCGCATTGCCCAGCTGCAGTTGTTCTCGCGCCGGCAGCTGATACTTGCCATAGTCTTGATAAACAACAGCGAAATACGCCTTTATCTCAGCGGCGGAAAGCGACCTGATATCTCGACCGTTCAGCAGAATCCGGCCGCTGTAGTCATTGTAGAGCCCGGTGAGGAGCTTGATGACCGTGGACTTCCCGCAGCCGTTCCGACCGACGAACGCGTACTGCTTCCCTGGGTAGACGGCGAGACAGAAGTCATGCAGGACTTCCCTATCGGATTGAGGGTATGTGAAACTGACATGATCGAAAACCAGACTCTCAAAGGGCATGTCGAGAATGCGTTTGTCCGGAACGCTGTCACTTCCCGGCAGCTCTTCAAGCCGCTCAAATCGACTAAGGTCTTCCAGGTACAGACGCTTCTTCGTGTGCTCCTTCAGCAAGTCCGAGAGCTGCCACGACAGGGTATGAATCAGACGAGAGAAAGCAATGATCAGGCTGATGTAGACGCCTGCCGTCATCAGGTTCTCTCTGACGACCATCAGAAGGACCAGGGCGATGACAGACAAAAGCAGTGTGAACAGGCCGCTGATGCTCTTGGCCCTGATGAAGATCTTCTTGTCCGCATCATAGTCCAAAGCTATCTTCCGGCGCATCTCGTCGTTCCAGTACTCGTTGATTACCGCGCCGAATCCAAACAGCTTACGCTCATAGGCAGATTCTCTTGAGGACATGAGAGACTTAAGGTATCTGGCCCTTCTGGCGTGAGGTGCGACCTAGGCGCCGGCCTGATAGGCTTCAGCGCCGCTTCTCTGAGCGAGAACCGCGACCGGGATAATGAGGAGCAGACAGGCGAGCGCAGCCGGCACAGAAGATCGGCCGATGATCAAGACAGGGCCCAGAACGCGCAGGCTTATCTCAGCCAGACCCAAGAGACTCGCAAACCCTCCCGCCACGGCGCCCGGAAGATCCGCGCCTACCCGTTCCAGCAAATCGTAGGTCGCGTCGTTTTCGATATGTTCATAGGCCAGACGACTGACCTTCGCAACGAATTCGGGCTTCAGACGGTCCTCCAATCGCATGCTCAGCTTCAGCATCAGGAAGCGGTTAAGGACCTGAACAACATAGGAACATAGCAGAACAGCAAACAGGGCAAGGAGCGGCGTCAGGGCGTCCACAACACGCCCGTTCGCCACAGCGCCGGGCAGGGCATCGAGTAATCCGGCGACAGCCAACGTCTCCAGCGAAGGCGTCAAGGCTGCAACCAAACGCAGAGCAGCCACGGCCACGGTCAAAGGGGCGCTGCAGCCAAAGGCGATTTTGATGAATTCTGCATTCGCAAAGCCACTAAACCCAATCATGTCTTCCTATCCAAGCCTCTCCAAGCCTCTCTGACCGCGGCCAATCGCCCATCGCCAATCAGCTGCGCTGCACCGCTATGAGCGCCGGGCGAACGAGGGCTTCATCGCTGCGGCTGCTCGGGACTATCCGGCGCCAGGTGTTTGCGAAGGAATCTCACGGCCCTCTCCACAGCATTGTTCGGATCAACCCAGAAATCCGGGAACAGCCCCAATCCATCTCGGTTCGTCATGTCCAGAACGCGATTCAGCACTACCGGCACTCTCATGCTCAGCCGGGAAATGGGCAGCCAACACATCCCCACAGTGCCTGTGGACAAAGCGCCCCTAGTATTCGCGCCTATGAACACCACACTGTCTGCGTGACGCAGACCGAGCACAAGATCCTCGGCAGCCGAGGCTATGTATGAATCCGTGATCACCGCGATAGACGGCTCGTTATTTACGACGGCGCCGGCCGCGTGGAGGATGTTGCTCCAGCCCGGGCGGGAACTGCTGGCATCGCGTCGGAGAGAGGTCGCTGCGTTCTTGGGCATCTGCGCCGCGTCAGAATAGGAGCTGAGCAAGTTGCCTAGCAGTGCTACGGCTGTTTCGGTAGTCAGATTGGCATAGATCTGCTGCTCTCTGGGCAGCTGGTACATGAGGCGCCACAGCCAAGCCGTTGGATACTGTGAGCTGCCTCCGGGATTGGAGCGTATGTCGAGGATTATGACGCGCTCATCGCGCAGGCGGCTCGCATCGTCAACAAACGCATTTAGGGCGTCAAGATTGGCGTCCGACGGCGCGAAGCTCCTGCACGCAAGGAGCGGAATGCCGTCTATTGCGCCAAGCTCGTACGCAGGCCCTCCTTGGGCGGTGGAGACCATCGGATCAAGGCGTATCGCCTCAGAGTGACCATCTCGGTACTTCACGTTGATCGTGAATCCCGCGTCAAGTCTTGGGCGCACAACACCTGGGACATATATGATGTCCCCAGTCTCGCTGATAGAAGGCTTCAGGTAGCTGCACGGATCGACGCCTTCGATCGACGCCGCTCGCCGAATCCCGTCGCTTGCAGCGATAAAGAACCCGGCATCGTCCCTGCGGAACTCATATTTGGGGTTCCAAAACAGCGAGTAGAACTCGCACAGCCTGGTGCCGCCCAGGCTGAGGTGTCCATCCTGAATGAAACCTAGATGACCGCAGATGAGGGACTCATATTCCTCCGTAGACAGGTCGCTGGACCGCTCGCCCAGGTCCTGCAGTATCCGCCCCTTCGCGGCCAAGAACGCCTCATCGCCGCCAAAGCACTGGTAGCCAGCGTATCCGTATTTCAGCACTCGAAAGACCCAGTCGACTTCCCATGTCGCATCTTCAGGGCTGATTGTGGACGGTCTGTTGACAGGGCTGGTCGGTACCCCTCCCAGCTCCTCGAGGCCGAGTTCATCTGCAAAGTCACGGTATGGGTACAGCAGTCTGGCGAAGGCCGTTGTCATCTCCGCGTCATACATCCGGGACGCATCCGGGCGATTGGCCTGAGCAATGGCGCGCGCAGTAGGCTCCAGAACAAGACGCGCAGTCTGGCCACTTGAAGGCCCTGCTAGAAGCAAGGCGATGGTCACACAGACAGCAAGGGCCAGATGAGCAGCTCTGCCTTCTCTCAACAATAGCCCTCCTCACACCGGAGTCTTTTCCATCGCCACCCCCAATGGCCGCAGCGCACGCGGTAGGATACCCAGGCAGGCGGCAATGGTCATACCGTAATTCGTCACAGGCACTCCAGTATCCTCCACTGCGGACAGGCGTGATACCATTTCCCGCCTATTCAGCATACACCCGCCGCAGTGTACCACCAGCTTGAACCTGGCCAGGTCGGCGGGGAAGTCAGCTCCGCGGCGCCACTCGAAGGAAAGCTCGCCTCCGGCCTTCCGGTTGAGCAACCGGGGGATCTTCACGGTACCTATGTCGTCATCGACAGGGTGATGCGTGCAAGCCTCGACTATAAGCACGCTATCGCCGGGCTCCAATGAATCGATAACGCGCGCGCCGCGGGCGAGCAGTTCGAGGTCGCCTTTGTGACGGGCGAAGAGAATCGAAAACGATGTGAGATCGACGAAACTGGGCACAATGGCGTCGACTTCGCGGAAGGCCTGCGAATCTGTGATGACCAGTCGCGGCCTGAAAGACCGATCGGCAAACACCGTTTCGAGCTGGGCCACTCGCATTGCCGTCGCAACCGCATTGTGGTCGAGGATGTCCCGTATCGTCTGGACCTGGGGCAGTATCAACCGTCCTTTGGGTGCCTCAGCGTCTTCAGGGATTACGAGCACAACCGTATCCCCCGGAGCCAGAAGGTCGCCGACTATAGGCGGGCCATCCCACACTTCTGCCTGCGAAGCCAGTGTCCGGATGTATTCGATCAGCTGAATTACGCCTTCTCCGGTGAGAGCGCTGACGGATACGCGTGAGACGTCCTTCGCCAGAGCATGCGATCGGTGATCGTCCACACGCTGCGCACAGCCCGCGACCGACGAACTGCAACCGTATGCTGAATCGCCCCAGCCCGATGAATCAGCCGACCTCGACAAATCATCCGCGTCACTGCCGGCCACCGGTGCTATATCGGCCTTGTTGATTGCGACGATATACGGTATCCGTTTCATGCCAAGCTCGGCCAGGAGCGCGCTTTCGGGTTCGCCTACGCCGCAGGTCGCATCGATAACGACCAGAGCCATATCGGCCTTGTTGATAGCTCTCTGTGTTCGGGCTATGCGCGCCTCTGCTAATACACTCTCATCGTCGATTCCGGGTGTATCAATGAAGACTACCGGCCCCAGCCCGTGTATCTCCATGGCCTTATGCACGATGTCGGTGGTGGTGCCGGCAATCGGTGAGACTACTGACACGTCTTGCCCGCAAATAGCGTTTATTAGACTGGATTTGCCCGAATTCATCCTGCCCAGCACTGCTATGTGAATGCGGTTCGACATTGGGGTTTTGTCCAAACTCGTTCGGAGCATGTCGTTCCTCCTTAACGCCAACGCCGGTACAGATATCGGAATTGCATTCCAACATTCAGCCGTCTCAACGTGGAATCGCGTTCCACCCTCTCAGCCGTCGCGATGTGGAATCTCGTTCTACCTTCTCCGCCATGGCTACGTGGAATCGCATTTTAGAGCCATACCGGAACGAAATTCCGATATTAACGGGATCGAAAATCACGCCAATCGTCGCCAGCCCAGGCTACGTAGCGTGAAGTGCTACAAAGAACCTAGAAGTAGAGATCACGTTCCCCGCTTATGATCCGCTTCAGCCTGCGCTCACACTCTTGTCTGAGTCGAGGATCGACCTCTGCGAACGCACGCCTGATAGCCGGCTCTGCCAACTTGACAGTATCGGGTGACGCATAGTCGCACAAATACTCCCGGAAGGTGAGCAATGCGTTGGGCTGGCAGAACTCGTGGATGTGGCTGTTTTTGGCTAAGGACATGAACGCCTCGCCCGTCCTGCCCGATCTGTAACAAGCTGTGCAGAAGCTGGGAACATAGCCGGACGGGAGCAGATCGCGAATGATCTGATCCAGGTCGCGATGGTCGCTCACCTCAAACTGCGGAGTATCATGTGCCTCGCCCCTGCTGTACTCCCCCACTCCAGTGCACGAACCTGCGCTTATCTGCGATACGCCCAAAGCTATCACTTCCTCGCGGAACTCGGGCGCCTCGCGTGTCGACAAGATCATGCCGGTGTATGGCACCGCCAGACGCAGGCAGGCAACTATCCGCTTGAAGTCGGCGTCCGATACCAGATGCGGAAACTCGTCGAGCGACATCCCGGCGGCTGGCCTGAGGCGCGGAAACGAGATGGTGTGCGGCCCGACCCCGTAGGCGTCATCCAGGTGGTGCGCGTGCTGAAGCAGCGCAATGGTCTCGTATCTCCAGTCGTACAGTCCAAAGAGCACGCCAATTCCGACATCATCGATGCCGCCGGTTAGCGCCCTGTCCATGGCGGTGGTGTGCCAGTCGTAGTCGGCCTTGGGCCCATCGTGCACTTGACGATACGTGTCGCGGTGATATGTCTCCTGGAAAAGCACATAAGTCCCGATGCCAGCGTCTTTGAGTCTGCGGTAGTCCTCTACAGTAGTAGCTGCGATGTTCACGTTAATCCGGCGTATGCTGCCGTTATCGCAGTGCGTGTCGTATATCGTATGCATGACATCGGTGATATAGTCGATAGTGCAGTTCGCCGGATCCTCGCCCGCCTCGAGGGCGATACGCTTGTGCCCCATCCTCTCGATCGCCCGCACCTCGTCGCGCACCTCGTCCATATTAAGCTTGCGCCGAGGATACTTGTTGTCGCGCTTGTAGGCACAATAGGTACAGTTGTTCACGCAGTAGTCGCTCACATACAGCGGCGCGAAGAAGACGAGACGCTTTCCGTATATGGTCTCCTTGATCTTGCGCGCAGCCGCGTAGACCTCCTCAAGCAGCTCGGAATCGTCCACCCACAGCAAAGCCGCCAATTCCTCCAGGTCAAGCCCGTGCAGTTCGAGTGATTTGGCCAAAACGTTCCTGACAGCCGTTGGGCTGTAGCGCTTACCCTGTTCCAGGGCTCTAGCAATCGTCTTGTCATCTATGAACGTGCACTCAACTCCATCTCGCGGCATCTGGGTTGTCTCCCTTCTGTGTGTTCTCCTTTTCGTGCGGCACGTCCCCATGGAGCCTTGGGGCTGTCTCCCCGCCCGGGGCAGACCGACATGCCCAACCGGCGGATCTCGCGGATCGCCGAGTTCACCGAGCTGGCCAGTTCATCCCCGTCGGCCCCGGGCTTGCCCGGGTATATCTCGTAATAGTTCCTGTATTCCCACGGCGTCACGTCCAACATCAGCACATTCGCCCCTGCAAAGAGCGCGAGGTAGCGCGCATCGCCTGAGTACTCTGTATGCTCGCGCCCGGAGTCGCACAGCGGCGAGCTGGTGTAGTCCTGTCTGTCGCGATCGCCCCCATCCCGTCCGGTGCCGCCCACCACGCCCATTGTAGCGATGTAACTGGCCGCCTGACCCCGCCACGCGCCATCCTGGCGGCCAACCACCCCGAGAGCTGTAGTGGCCGGGATGTGCGCCATCGGAGTCAGTAGACGCGCAACTGCAATGGTGCTCAGTGTGGCGCGGACATCGGGCGTCCGGGCAGGCGCCAACGCTGCCGCCGAGGCTTGCGTTTGCCCGTGATCACGCACTCTCCTGCCGAGCGGGGTATCGGGATGCGGGACGAACGGCCCTATACTCACCATCTCGTACTCCTCCTCGCCGCACAGGATGAGGTCGCGAGCTACGGAAATGCGATCCTGGCCGGGCAAACCCAGTATTATGCCCGAGCCTACCTGGTAACCCATGTCCCTCAACGCCTGGAGTCGCCCCATGCGCGCCGCCAGTGTGGTCGTAGGTTTGAGCATCGCAAACAGGTCAGGATCGCTCGTCTCGAACTTGAGCAGGAACCTGTCCGCCCCCGCCTCGCGCCACAGCCGATAGTCTGCGTCAGGCGCCTCGCCCACGCTCAATGTCACAGCCGCATTGGTCGACGTCTTGATTCGCCCGATGGCTCTTGCTAGATCCTCCGGCGGGTAGCCCGGATCCTCGCCCGACTGCAGGACGAAGGTGCCGAACTTGTGCACTCGCCACGCAGCCACGGCTGCCTCCACGATCTCATCCGGGTCCATCCGGTATCGGGCGACCTTCGCGTTGCTCCTTCGCAGCCCGCAGTAGAGGCAATCCTGCCGGCAGTAGTTCGAGAACTCGATAATCGCACGAAGGTGCACACACGGACCGACCGCGGCCACACGTGCGCAGTGGGCGTCTGCCCACAGGGCCATCTCCCGATCCGGGCCCGGCATATCAAGGGCCGCCGCGACCTCACTCTCCGTCTTTGCCATCCAAGTTCACCAACGTGACTCGGGACTTGACCCCCGCGATCGACCCCAACTTGCCTGTCATGGCCCCGATTGTGTCCGTGTCGCCGTCCAGGATGAGCGCCATCACCGACACGCCCCTGTCCCTGTACGGAATCCCCATCCGTCCTACGATGATGTCGGCATAGTCGCTCAGAATTCGGTTTACCGCAGACGCGGCGTTCAGCCTGTCCTGCACCACAATCGCCGCCACGCCAACTCGGTTTTCTCCTCGCGGACCGCCCGTTCTCCCCTTCTCGCCTGATGATGCCATTTTCTCTATCCCCTCCTTCTATCAGCTTCCCACCTCGCCGGTGTCGCGATGTGCGGAATGACGCGGTTTTGCCCAATCAAAAAACCCGCCTTGCGGACGGGTTGATACCCCTGAGACGACAATGCTCTCAGGAAAGCGTCAACCCTAGGTTCAGGCACAAACCCTACCCGCAGGTATCCTCAGTATTCAGATGATCTAATCGTGCGGCGACCGAAGGCTCGAACTCAAGGTCCGTGGCCACACGCAATGCTATTGTAACACGGTCCTCTTGTGAAGGAAAGCACAATCCGCTCAGGAGCTCAGGCGCCCGAACCTAGGTGCAATCACGGCGATCACTTGCTCAGCGTCATGTGGTACAATGGACGGTGGACGACTGCCTCGTGGGCACAGTGCCGACAACCAAGG
>DAOTAC010000091.1:0-7999 GCA_035382325.1 Bacillota bacterium
ATGGCAACGGTCGATGAAGCAGGAATCCCGCGACTTCAGTCGTGGGAGGTTCAACAGTGTGAAGCTTGTACTTCAGGCGATCTCCAGCACCGCCTTAAGGAACTCAAGGCTGTTTAGGAACCCCTGCTCATGGCGGTCTTTCACCTTTTCGAGGCGTTCGCCTAGCGCCATGAACTTGGGGTTACCCAGGTGTTTCCTGAGACGTGCGATGACCCTGATCTCCACCTCTCGGGCTCTCTTTTCGTGGTCGGGATCCCGCAGTATCTCCTCCAGTACATCAGCGTCCATCACAAGCGTTTCTACATCATCACGCACTGACTCCACGTACACGTTCTCATTGATAAGCTGGACCGTCTTGGCCCCGAGGGCATGCCACAGGAGACGTCCGCTGCCGCTAGGAGGCTTCACCGACTCGTAAACCTGGGTAAGCCAGCGATGATCTCGTTCGTAGGGACCGAGAACAGGATCAGGCGATAGTGCCTCCCAGATGGCGCTGAGAGCCGAATACTCAGCTGCGAACTTATCGCGAGCATCATTATTCGGAAGACACTGCTGCGCGGCCATAAGTCCTTCGTAGCCGCCCACGCTTCTATCGACTCCGGGGAAGAAGGCCAAGCACTTCTGCACCTGGACCGGCAGGGCTTTGCGCAGCTCGTCGATGTTCGATACTACCTGCTGCACAGCCTTCTCGTCGAAGTCGAGCGCCCTAGCGACATCGTCAAAAATGCCTATGTAGTCCACGATCAGGCCATGCGACTTCTTCTGACCGAATGTTCGGTTCGTGCGACAGATAGCCTGCAGCAGGTTATGATCCTTCATCGGTTTATCCAAGTACATCACCTGCAGGATCTGCGCATCGAAGACGGTCAGGAGTCTGCTCGTGACTATGCCGAATAGCACTTGCCCAGGTCGGCAGCACCGAAGGAGGATTCCTCCTCCGGTCGTGACAGTCGCGGCGATGCAATGGCAACGGCGCTCGAGGCTATTGCCCGGCAAGGGGGGATCTCTGCGATTCCTGATCCATGCACCTGGCAGCATGAGGTGCGGGAGGACCGCCGGCGCAGTCACTACCTCACCTGCCCCGCCTCATAGTGCTTCCCAAGGGCCGCCGGCGGTCTCGATCGGACCACTGCCCCCGCAAGAATCAGGATAGTGAGGAGGTAGGGAATCATCTGTATGATCTCTACCGGAAGGGGGATCTGAGCCGTCTGCATACGCATCTGTATCGCGTCGGTGAATGAGAACAGAAAACTTGCACCCAGGCCCCCGAGGGGATTCCAGCCGCCGAATATGCATGCCGCCAGGGCCATGTATCCGCGCCCGGCAGACATGTCCTTGCTGAACCAATTGAGCTGGGCAAGCGATAGATATGCCCCGCCCAACCCGGCGAGGCACCCGCTGAGGATCACGCAGAGATACTGCACTGCGTGCACGTTTATTCCCACAGTGTCGGCGGCTTCGGGATGCTCGCCTGTCATCCTCATGCGAAGCCCGAGAGGCGTCCTGAACATCAACACCCAGCCCAGAACTATGAGTATGAGACTGATGTAGACCAAGGGCGAATGCACACCCAGAATGGTCCCAAGCACTGGTATGTCGCGCAACCCCGGCACCGACCACGTTCCGAGGCCGGCGACCATGTCGGTAGCGCCCTTGCGCTTCCAAATCACCTGCATCAGCCATGTGGTGGCCCCCGAAGCCAGGATGTTTATGCCGACGCCCGTGACTACATGGTCAGCCTTCAGCCGGATGGCAAACACCGCAAGGATGGCGCCGACGAGCCCTCCGCCGGCTACCGCCAGCAGAACCCCCAGCCACGGGCTGCCCGTGAGGTGCGATCCCAACACCCCGCAAAACGCTCCCGCCAGCATCATGCCTTCAAGCCCAATATTGACTACTCCCGACCTTTCGGAGAATGCCCCGCCCATCGCAGCCAGGGCTATAGGCGTAGCCATCCTGATAGTGGCCGTGAGGTTGTTTACGTTGAAGACTACATCTGCAAACCCGCTCATGCTCGCCCTCCGCCTTTCCCCGGCAAGCGACGCCGCAGCCCAAGGAGCATGCTCCCAAGCGTTGGCGCAGCTACGAACAGAATCACCAGCCCTTGCACCATCGTCATCAGCTCCATGGGTATCCCGGCGAAGAGCTGCATAGATTGCCCGCCCGACTGCAGCGCCCCAAAGAGAACAGCCGCAGGGATGACCGCCCACATACTCTGGCCCGCGATCACCGCCACTGCGATCCCGGTGAAACCATAGCCGGGTGAGAAGTAGGGTATGAACCGATACAGCGTACCCATGGCCTCCACCGAACCCGCAAGGCCCGCAACTGCGCCGCTGATCATCATGGCCTGAACGGTCCTGGCTCGCACATTCACCCCGCCGTACTCGGCAGCATGCGGATTCCGTCCAACGGCTTGTATCTCGTAGCCGAGCACGCTCCTGCGCATCACATGGTCAAGGAGCGCAACGGCCAAAATTCCGATCACCACGCCCAGCGAGACGCGGGTTCCGGGCACGAGCTCCGGCAACCTGGAGCCCGAAGGAAGCAATACAGTCTGGTCCACCGGGCCCGGATCCCTAAAGTAGTTCTTCACCAGGAAAGTAGTAAGAGATATGGCTACGTAGTTGAGCATGATCGTAGTGATGACTTCGTGCGCCCCTATCTTGGCCTTAAGGTACCCGGGCACAAAACCCAACGCAGCGCCGGCCCCTGCCCCCGCTGCGAGCGCGACGATAACTCGAAGCGTCGGCGGCAGCCAGGAGAACGACAGAGCAATCACGGCAGATGTCAATGCACCCACGTATAGTTGCCCCTCAGCCCCCACGTTGAACAAGCCGCACTGGAATGCGAATGCCACTGCAAGCCCGGTGAATAGTAGAGGTGTCGACATGACCACAGTGGTTGCCAGGCTGTACACGCCTCCGAAAGCCCCCATAAGGAGGTTGGAGTATGCTTCCATGACGCTGTAGCCGGAAGCCCCTATCAGAACAGCGCCAATCAACAACGCCAGCAGCACTGCGATGGCTGAGTATGCAAACCTTGATGCATTCCCTCGGAGGCCCATCGGTCACACCTCGTTCCTCTGCCCGGTCATCAGCAGACCCAGCTCACGCTCGGTGAAGCTGCTCGTCGGACGCACGTCCACTATTCGGCCTTCATAGATAACCGCGATCCTGTCAGACAACTCAAGCACCTCATCTAGCTCCGCCGATATGAGGAGGACTGCCTTGCCGCTAGCGCGACTAGCAAGGATCTGCTCTCTGATGTAATGGGTCGCCCCGACATCCAACCCGCGCGTGGGCTGCGCTGCAATCACAACACTGTGGGGACGGCCCAGCTCGCGGCCTACCAGCATCTTCTGCTGGTTCCCCCCTGACAGCGAACCCATAGTCTGATCGATGGACTCGGCGCGTACATCGTACTTGTCGACGATCCCCTGGGCGTGTTCACGGAGTGCATTTTCGAGGAGCACTCCGCGTCGGCTAAAGTCCGAGCTGCGATGGACGCCAAGAACTGAGTTTCGAGCCAGGCTCAACGAATCAACCATGCCTCGCTTCAGTCTGTCGGAAGGGATGCAGGCAACGCCTTTCTCCCTGATCCTGCCGGTGTCAAAGCCGGTCACATCCTGACCGATCAGCACGATCCTTCCTTTGCTCGGCCTGCGGAGCCCAGTCGCCACTTCCTCCAGTTCCAGCTGGCCGTTGCCGTCAACACCGGCTATGCCCAACACCTCGCCGCTCCTCACAGCCAGGCTCACACCGTCCAATCGTGCACGACTGCCCTTCCTTCCGGCTACGGAGACATCCCTAAGTTCAAGCAAGACAGCCTCGCGCGGCGGCACTCGCTGATCATCGTGAGCAGGAAGACTCCGTCCCACCATCATCTCAACCAGACTGTCAGGCGTGGCGTCGGACGTATCGATGGTGCCAATGGTCTTTCCGTCGCGCAGTACAGTCACTCTATCTGAGACTTCCATAGTCTCCTTGAGCTTGTGCGTAATGAAGACTATGGTGGTTCCGGGTTCGCGGAGAGCCCGCATGACGGCAAACAGCTCATCCACCTCAGGAGGTGTAAGCACCGCGGTCGGCTCGTCCAAGATAAGTGTTTGCGCGCCTCTCATGAGAGCCTTAATTATCTCCACCCTTTGCTGCTGCCCAACGGATATTTCCTCCACCCGAGCGCCAGGATCTACTTCAAGGCCGTAGCGGTCCGACACCTCGCAGATCTGCCTGCGAGCCCGACCGTAGTCGAGCAGACCATTTCTTCGCGGTTCGCATCCGGCAACTATGTTTTCGGCGACGGTGAGGTGTTCAGCCAGCATGAAGTGTTGATGCACCATACCTATGCCCAGCGAAATGGCATCACGAGGTCCTGTAATGCGCGCCGGCTGATCGTTTACGTATATGGAGCCGGAGTCGGCGCGGTAGAGCCCGAACAAGATCCGCATAAGTGTGCTCTTCCCCGCCCCGTTCTCCCCGAGAAGACCGTGGATTTCGCCGGGAAGCGCGGCAAAATGCACGCCATCGTTGGCCGCGACGTTTCCAAAGCGTTTCGTGATATTCTCCATTCGAACGGCATACATCGCTCGGCGAACCCCTTTTCCGCGGCATACCTGGCAGGGCAGGGGGAGTGAATCCCCCCGCCCGCAGCGTCAAGCCATTGCTGTCACGCGCTCAAGCTCGCTATCCCCCTAGAGCCTGTGCGGCAGCCGCTGGTTACTTGCCCAGAGACTTCAGCCAGGGCTCAACCTTGTCGATGTCGTCCGGCACCTTGAGCTCGCCGGACGAAACCTTGGCTGCCAGCTTGTCGACTTGGGCGATTATGTCGGCAGGCACTAGGTTCTTGGAATAACCGAGCGCCCCTTCGGACAGACCCAGCAGGTTGATGCCGGGCGTGAACTTGCCTTTCAGCACGGCGTCAACGGCCATATACACGGTGTTGTCCACAAGCTTCATTCCATTGGTCAGTATGTTGTTGGGCGCAAGATAGCCCTGGTCGGAGTCGGCGCCGATAGCGTAGCGGTTGCGCTCCTCAGCTGCCTTGATACCGCCGAGCCCCGATCGGCCGGCTGCGAGCCACAGCACATCAACACCCTCATCCGACATCGCGTTGGCCATCTCCTTGCACTTGGCCGGATCGGCCCAGTGGCCAACATACGCGTATTTCACCTGGACCTTGGGGTTAACGTACTTGGCCCCCGCTATGTACCCTGCGACGTTGGCGCGGATGAGCGGTATGTCCATGCCGCCGATAACACCGACTATCTGCTTGTCGGCAACGATCCTGGGATCGCCCTTCTTGGTGGTCATAAGCCCTGCTACGGCGCCTACAACGAACCCGCGTTCAGCCTCTCTGTACGCGTATGACGCCACGTTGGGAGCGTCGACCACTGTGTCCACGATGGCGAACTTCTGATTGGGGAACCTGGCAGACACAGTCTGCAGCGCGTCTGCCTGGTCGAAACCGATGGATATGATGAGGTCGTACTTGCGAGTCTGGGCAAAACGCATCAGCAGGCTCTCGTACTCCGCCACAGCCTGGGGTTCAACCTTGTCGAACTCTATTCCGAGTTCCTTCTCCGCACGCTTCATGCCGTCATAGGCAGAATCGTTGAACGACTTGTCGCCAAGACCACCCGTGGCGAACACAATCGCCATTCTGGGCTTAGCTGCGGCGATGCCCGCCGCGCCCATCCCCATCACCATAGCCGCAACCAATGCGATGCCGAGCAACACTGAAAACTTCCGAGTTTTTGTCATCTCTCAGATCCCCTCCTCCAGATTTGTGGCTGTGTGACATGCCCTGGCGCTCATCTCCCGGCGCCGAAATCGACCAACACCTTCAGGCTCCCTCGGGCGCATGCTCTCTCGAACGCGCGTATCACCTCATCAGCTGAGAAAATCGCATCAATCAGCGGCTCTACCGCGATCGCCCCCGTCTTGAGCAGTCTCAGCGCCGGAGGAAATGGTCCACACCGCGAGCCCACACAGGTGATCTCGTTACGTACTATTGGAGTAAGGTTCATAGCAGAGCCTTCGTGGAAGGTGCTCTTCAGCACAATCGTTCCCCTGGGGCGCACGATGGACATTGCCGTTTCCATTCCTGACGGGTTGCCTGTGCAGTCCACAGCCACGTCGACGCAGCCCGAATAGTCCGATGCAAACGCCGCATCCATGCCCATCCTCCTCGTAACCGCCAGCTTCTCCACGTGCTTCCCCAGTACGATGACGCGGTGACCACAGGCGTACATAGCTTGAGCTGTGAGAAGCCCCAATTTGCCGTCGCCTATCACCGCAACCATGTCGGCAGGCCTGACATGCACCTGCTCCAGGATTTCGAGCCCGGCTGCGAGGGGTTCCACAAACACCGCCTGACGGTCAGTGACCGAGTCTGGGACGATGTGAAGATTGCGTTCGGGCAGAACTACGTAATCGGCAAGGCAGCCCTGCCAGCCGTTTATACCCACGGCTTTGACGCGCTCGCAATGACGGGGATTGCCGCTCCGGCAAATTCCGCACTCGCCGCAGGTTATGTTGATCTCTCCCACGACGCGTTTCCCAATCAGGCGCGCGTTGTCGGCGTCTTCTACCCTGCCCACGAACTCATGGCCCATGATCCCTCTATAGGCCAGATAGCCCCGGGTCACCTCAACATCGGTATTGCAGATCCCCGCAAGGTCTACACGTATCAGCGCCTGCCCCTTATCCCTTTCCGGGATAGGCAAGTCCACCGCTTTCAGGCCATCGTCGAAAACCAACGCCCTCACCGGAGGCATTCCTCCTTCCGCTCTCCATTCGCCAATCCACATCCGCCCCACGAAAGCCCGCCCGCGCCCGGTTGCGTTGCCTTGCGGCCTTAGCGCCGCGCGACCGGCCGGCGACTTATCCGGCCGTGGCGGTGGCGGCCCCTGGCTGCCCGTACGTCTTGCCGACGCCGTTTTTCAGGATGCTGATCGCCTCACTAGAAATCGGAACGGCCCCGCCAGCCAAAGTAGCACAGTAATAGGTAAGGCACATCTTCTCGAGCAGATCGCAGACTAGCAGCGCCTGATCAAGATCCTTTCCAACGCCGAGCGATCCGTGGTTTGCCATCAGAGCGGCGTTTCGATTCCCGAGGGCCTTCACCACATTGGCGGCAAGCTCCGGGCTGCCCGAAGTGCCATACTCGGCCACCTCGACCTGCCCGCCGAAGGCCAGGGCGCACATGTCGGCTATCACCGGCAGTGGCTTTCTCGCAACAGCGAGCCCCGCAGCCAAGGGCGAATGAACATGAACAACCGCGCCTACATCTGAACGAGCGAGGTAGATCCCGCGGTGAAGGCCGGTCTCGATAGACGGAACCCGCCATCCCGTCCTCTCTTCGGTCGCTATGTTCACCATCACAATATCGTCGGGCGTGACCGCATCATAATCCATGCCTGATGGCGTAATCAGAAAGCTCTCGCCATCCTCGCACCGAGCGCTCACGTTTCCGCTTGTGCCAATAGTCAGCCCCATGGATAGCATGAGGCGGCTTATCTGAATGACCTTCTCCCGCAAAGCCTGGTCGTTCATACACCGTGCCCCTCTCAACCCGAACCGAGATGATCGTCATAACTTGTATTCTCTGCCTAACGCTCGTATCCTCCACTCGAACCACACGCCATCCACTCTTGTCACCCACCCGCGCTACTTCCGGTGCGTGTAAGGATTGTGGCTTTCGGGGTCGCAGATACCCCGCATTCAGGCGTGCAGTCCCGCCAGATCCACAGCTGTGGCTCAGTGATATACCCCCGGGGGTATCCGCCCAGAGATACGGTCAGATTTTGATAATAGTTTTGGCGAAAAGCGCAGCTTCTGAGTACATCGATTTGGGCCGGGGGCCCTAGGGGGGCAAATCGGCCCTCCAAGGGGAGCCCCCAAGGCTGATTGCCGCCTAGTTATTGGTGAATCTCTGGCGCTGCATGACATAGCTCGCGAGCTGCTGCCAAACAACGCCATATCGTGGGATATTATGT
>DAOTAC010000092.1:0-7985 GCA_035382325.1 Bacillota bacterium
GCTCGGTCAGACCACGGCTCAGTCTCGGGGATTCCGCAGTCCGCGCTGTGCAGCTGCCCGCTGTCCACGCTGCGCGGCTGTCCATCGATGATAACGTACCTGTGCGGATACGCAACGCTGATACCGTTGTCATCGAGTACCCGCTTGACAAGCAACTTCAGCTGCCGCTCCAGAGACCATTGCTGCATTGGCTCGGCGGTCGCCCATACCCTCAGAGCGATTCCCGAGTCGCCTAATTCTTGAACCCCTAGGACGGTGGGACCGTCCACTATCCAGGGTATACTTTCCCTGTGGCGGTCAAAAGCGTCCTGCAGTACCCCGATGGCGAGTTCTACGTTAGTCGAATAGGGCACCTGTACATCGAACATGACTCTCATTGCACGGCCCCGGAAGTTGGTAACCAGGCTAATCGATCCGTTGGGCACGACGTGGAGTTGCCCGGCGAAATCCCGGACCTTGGTGACCCTCAGTCCAATCTCCTCGACTACTCCCGACACACCCGAAATCGAGACGTAGTCGCCCACGGCAAACTGATCTTCGAATAGTATGAAAAAGCCGGTTAGGACATCGCGTACCAGGTTCTGCGCCCCAAAACCCAGGGCAACTCCAGCTATCCCGGCGCCTGCCACAAGACCGGACGTGTTGACCCCCAGTTCGCCGAGGACCATGATCCCGCCCACGAAGTACACCATATACCTGACAAAGCTCTTTATCACAGTTCCCAGAGTCATCAAGCGCCTGTTGTCGCGAATCAGCACGCGCTGCTCATCCTCGCGTGATTTGAACAGGCGGTCTATGAGCCTGGAGGCAACGCGCATTACCAAGACCGATACAAGTACGATTATCCCAATCCTGATCAATGAGGAGATCACCGCACTCGTGCCCGCGGTGAGCTGCTCGGCCGTGAATGTGCCCGTCATAATCTCGTGTATCAACGAAGGCTCTGTTGAGCTCGGCATGTGCCACCACCTCCGAAGAATCCGCTCCTCAGTACCTTTAGACATCCTTCAGTCATGTCCTGCTCTAAAGGGAAAAACCCCTCTCGGGCAGCCGCCGAAAGGGGTGCGCGCGAAGGTTGATTGTTTCACATGAAACATTTCACCTCAGGGTCGTGGGCACGAACATATCCACCAGCCCGATGACGAAAGCTGCCAACAACGCGCCTGCTATGCTGACCGTCATGCCCGGCACGATGAACTTGGTGGCGTATATCACCACCGCCGACACCAGGAAACCCACAATCCCTCTGGCATAGGGAGAGACCGCGCGCCCCAGGATGACCTCGATTAGCCACCCCAAAACAGTGATCACTGCTGCGGCAAGCAGCGCAGTCCAGAACGTGACCGTCGCAAACCCCGGTATGAGAAACGAGATGAACATCAGCACAATCGCTGACACAACCAGTCTCACAAGGTGCTTTAGCCACTGACCCATCGACTCTGCCCCCCAGTACATGTGCTGGTTTAGTTCGCCAATCGTGGTATTAGCATAACCAGCATCAAGGGGACTATGCTTGCAAGGACTTGCGGGCTGTACCGATCGATTGAGCCTCGGCCTTCTAGAATGGTCCTCCGTAATCGGCAAACGGCAGTTTCACCGAAGCAGTACCCTCATATACAGATAGGTACCTGCGTGCTGCCCGATCCCAGGTGAAGTTTGTCATAACGTGGGGTCTCCCGTTGGACCTAACCTGCTCAAGTCTGGCCCTGTCATCCATGTACACAAGACCCATCTTGACCATGGCTCCCGCCAGTTCGCGCGGATTGCGAGGAGGCACGAGCTTCCCGGTGGCGCCTTCCTTGGCCTTGTCGATATCCAATACTGTATCGTTTATGCCGCCGACTTTGGTTCCAATCGGTATGGACCCCATGCACATCGCTTCCAGCTGTACCAGCCCGAATGGCTCAAAGTTGGAGGGTATCAAGCAGAAGTCGGACGCGCCGTACCATGCACGGGTTGCCTCCCTGCCCAGATAGCCTATAATGGCCTTGATGTTCCTGGGGTACTTGCGTTCCATATCCCGCGCCATGTCCTCAAGAACGGGGTCGCCCGAACCCAGCACGACCATCCGGAAAAGCGGAGCCAATCTTTCTGCGCCCGGCAATTTCCCTTCTAGGACCATCTGGGCGCCAGCAAACATGTGATCTACGCCTTTCTGCTCCATATCGAAGCGCCCGACGTAGAAGTAGAGAATGCCGTCATCTAGTCCCTGTTCTTGCAGGATGGCGGCGCGTCGCTCGTCCCTGGGTTTGCCCGCGTCTGTCAACCGGGAAGGATCCCAGAAGGAAAAGTCCATACCGTTCCACACGTAGGTTGCCTTGCCCGCATACTCTCCAAAGAGAGTCTTCCACTCCTCGTTCAGGTAACTGTAGCTGACCGTTGTCAAGTAGTCACATACGCGGCATCCGAATGTCTCGAGGTTAAGCATGATACCTTCCTTATTCACCTCAATGCACTCAGGGTCGATGAACTCCCGGAGGCCGGCCCGCTCCATTTCGTCCACGGCGATCTTCTCCCGGCATATACGATGGATCGTATATACCATGGGTATCCGAAGGTACTTCCGCGCAACCGCGCCTCCGAGGACACAGTGCCAGTCGTTGATATGAGCAACATCGGGTTTCTTGCCCTCTCTGCCCATGATCAGGTTGATTGCAGCCGGAAAGGCGTGAGCGAAATGAACTAACTTGGCCGTGAGCGTCTCGCGAGGGAAGTACACGTCGGGGTGATCCATGACATCGTCGCTCAGCAGGAAAACCCGAACGCCGTTGCGATCCATCTCATACACGGTGACTTCGAAGGGGCTAGGCCCGGCGGTGATCTTGAACTTGCCGTATTTCTTTACCCTGAACTCTTTCTCGGTCTTCTGAATGCCGTGAGACGGCATGAAAACCATCACTTCATTGTCACGCGCGAGCGACTCGCCTATCGAGGTCGCGGCCTCGGCCAGTCCTCCCACTCGTTTGGGGAGGTGTTCGAAGGTTGCCAGGCTGATTATCATGCTAACCTGGCGGCATGCGCCCCGGGTTATTCCCGAGACATCAAGCCGCCGCTCGCCTCCTTTCATGCGCTGCTCTGTTCGTCCTGCCCGAGCCCAGAGTCAACATAACATAGTGTGCCGCTGTTGACGGCCAAAACTCACGCATCGTCGGACATCAATTGCAGAATACCAAAGGGTGGACAAGCGGGCAAGGTCTTGCCTGCGGCAGTTACAGTATATGACATCTACGCCGTCAGAATTGCTTGCTTGTGAAGCGTGCGGCGCGGCAGGCAACTGTCACCCGGCAACCAACGACAATATAATGGAGTGCCGCCGTACGGCTGCACTCCCGACACGAGGAGGGATGTCAGATGTGGCGATTCCTTGAAATTGCGATCAGCCCGTTTTTCAGGTGGCGCGGCCGAACCTGCATCCTCATAGTGCGGACTACGAGAAGATGATGGCGCCCAGAAGCCCCGATATGGCCAACACCAGGATGGGGTCGAGTTTCACCTTGAATACAAGCAGAGCTGCCATTGCAGCCATCATTATCGACTTCAGGTCCACAAGGGCCACGCGCGCCACGGTCAGCGCCGCCGCAGCGATTAATCCTACAACGGCCGGCCGCATGCCCGACTTCACCCGCGCCAGCCCGGTGCTGTTCTCGAACCGCTTGGCCAACATGGCCAGCGCCAGGATGATAACAACTGATGGAGTCACCACTCCGAGCGTGGCCACGATTCCTCCTAATACCCCGGCAAGCCGATAGCCAACAAAAGTCGCGCTGTTGACGGCGATTGGCCCCGGGGTCACCTCTGCAATAGCCACGATGTCGGTGAACTCCCGAACGGTGAGCCACCCTCGTCCATGGATTATCTCGCTCTCTATCAGCGGTAACATGGCATAACCGCCCCCGAACGTGAACAGCCCGACTTTGGCGAAACTCAGATAGAGGTTGAGCAGGATCATGCGTCTTTTCCCCCATTGCCCGAGATACTGCGTGACAAGAGTCCGTAGATCGCAGCAGCCGTCACAACCAGCGCCGGGCTGATGCGCACGAATGCGACCAAAACCATGGCCATGGCGGCCAGCGCCAATTCCACTCGGGAGCGCACCACTGGCCTGCCGATCTTGATTGCTGCAGATACGATCAACACAACGACAGCCGGCCGGATCCCTGCAAACGCGGCCTGTACGTAACTGGAGCTGGATATCTGGTCGAAGAGCGCAGCTACTACCAGGATGATGATGATTGACGGAAGAATGCAGCCGGCAAGCGATGCCATGGCGCCCCAAATCCCGCGGAGCATGTACCCAACGTACACCGCGGTGTTCACAGCTAAGGGACCGGGAGCAGTCTGGGCGATCGCGAGGACATCCACGAAACTGTCCCTATCGATCCACCCTCGACGTTCCACGATGTCGCGTTGGATCAGCGGCACCATTACATATCCCCCGCCGATGGTGAATGCGCCTATCCTGAAGAATGTCCAGAACAGAGCGGCGACTGAAGCTCTCGCGGGCCCACCAGTCTCGGATCTGTGGTTTTCACTGGGCTCGGAGTCCGTAGCGAATCTAGAATCCATTGACCTGTCTCCTTCAACGATGATGCTGCGGGGTCAGCGCTTCTTCCTCCTGCTGCGTTCTCTTGTTGAAAGTTCGCTCACTGCCCGATTGACGCTGAGCGCGCCGCCGACCAGACCTATCATGAATCCCGCCAGTGCCCCCCATGGTCTTGTCCCATACCGGGAGTCGGCGTAGTTGCCGATAACGAAGCCCATGGCTATGAAACTCGCAAACTCCACCGCCATCCACACATAGCCCATATGGACTCAGCTCCCCGCAGTTCTCGGATCAGCCGGACATCATGGGGTATCCACAGCCTGCGGTGATGGTCCCGCTTTCACTATCACCGGCTGGGGCTTGTACCTGTCCCGCGAAATCAGCTCTCGCCTGATTTCCACGCCTTCCGATTTCACTACACGCCACACAGCCACCAGATACCCGGGCGCGCCGGTCTGAATCGTCGTCCGCGAACCAGGCGGTGATTTCGCATCTACCTGCTCGATCACCCCGGGTTCGATCTTCTCGAGCACCTGGGTCTCGATACCTACTATCATGTCTCGTGGGAGGTCGCCGTAAATTTTGAACGTGATGGTATCCTTGTCGACGCGGGCCTTCAGGAGCACATGATGGCCCGTGTTGTTCCTTATCTTGAGGTCAATGGCGCCGTACGACACCGTAGCGTCCCTTCCCAAAGGTACGTAGCTGATGGGAAGCGAGTGGTTAATCCTCGACATGATCTCCAAGTCGGACAGCAGAGCAGCATTGTAAAGAGTCGTGGACACCTGACATATTCCGCCGCCTATTCCCGGCACGAGTTCGGCGTTGAGTATGATGTCGGCTTCCAGGAAGCCTCTCTCTGGGGTTCGCGGGCCTACCACTTCGTTAAAAGAGAAGACGTCTCCCGGCGCAACGATAGTACCATCAATCATCGCCGCACCCAGCCGGATGTTCTCTGACCGCTTGACATTGCTCGCCTTGAATTTCGTGGTGTACTCGCCCAGCAGACGTGCAATCCCCCTCGATTCCAGCTCCGACGTGACCACAGCGGGCGGAGCGGTTTCCACAGGTATATCGATCTCGCGCGCTCCGCGCTCCAGCGTCGTACTTCTCAACCTGGAGATTAGCTCATCCACATTGAGCCGGCGTCCTTCGGACGAGGGCTCAATGATGACCTCATCGCCGTCTGTTATGACAATCCTGGCGTCAACCGGTTGGACCTGCACTACGCTGGCGAGAGCAAAGACCAGGTCTCGCAGGCGCTGCTCGTCGACAGAAACCACCAGAGGTATGTCGACGCCCTCGCGCCTCGCCTGCCGGCGCTGGGCCAATCTTGCGTACAGCCGACCACTGCGGCCTATGCTGTACGCAGCCTTCAAGGCTGGTTCCACATCGACAACGGTACCGATCTCTTCGGGGCTGACTCGCCATGTCTCACCACCCAATCTCAGAGAGATGGGCGCTGTCTCGCACTTGCTCATCTGGGTCTGCAGGAGCATCCTGGCCTCGGATACAGTCATCCCGCCCACATCGTGGCCTCCCACGGTGACCCCACGCGAGATTCTATTGCCTTCCAGCACACCGGGGGCAAATATCCCTGTGCTCCACAATGCGCCAACGATCAGACATGCGACTATGCCCACAGCCATGACTGCTCTGCGCAGCTTGGGGTTACTGATCTCTCCCATAGGCGGCAAACTACCTCCGCAATATCCATAACACAAAGGTTACGCACATTATGACAGCCACCAGACAGTAGCCTAACACGATCACTCCCCGCCGAAAGGAGTGATCGTCGACGCGTGGTTTCCGAAGCGACCGCGGAACTCGCCCGTGCGCCTCGCAGTCGCCGAACGCATGATCGCCCACCATGGCGCCTGTTGCGAACGCTGGTCCCGCGACTCTGTGTCGTTCCCGCAGTGTGGAGATGAGGTTCAGCCTGGCATCGAGACGCTCGGGTTCGATTTCAAGCGCATCGTGGTACGATGCTACCGCACCGTCCAAGTCTCCCGGTTCCCTCAGGGTGTTGCCCAGGTTACAGTGGGCGTCAGCAAACCTGTGATCAAGCGAAATCGCGGCCTCAAACTCGCGCCGGGCCTCTGCATGGTCGCCCAGACGAGCATAGCACATTCCTGTGCAGTTGTGCGAATGCGCCATCCGGCAATTCTTCTCCTGGCTGGTCAACTGACTCGCCCTCCTGCCGATTGAGCATCGTCATCTCGGGCCCACATAGAAGACGGTGTGTGCTCATATACTTCAACTAGCACGTCCGGTGGATATCGCCGACGTCTTTACAGTCAGAGGAGGTCGCTCGTGGAAAGCAAGCCTGATGCTACCTATGAGAACCGCCCCGCCATCCTCAGGAGTCCTTCGTCCGGACCCACCCGGGCTCATGTCGACAGCCCCAACTTCAGCTCCTGGCTTGCGCGCGAGATCGCTGCCAGTCTCAGCGAGCCGCTTGGGGCGCGGTGCCAGCCGCTCACCGTAGTGTGTATCGGCACTGACCGATCCACAGGCGATGCACTCGGCCCACTGGTCGGCACCAGACTGGCGGAATGGCGATGTGCACGCGACCATATCCGTGTAGTTGGCACTCTAGATGAACCGGTGCATGCCGGCAATCTTCGCGGCGCCATCGAAGCGCTTGGGCTCGCCGGGCCTCGGGCGGGGCATGTGCTCGCCGTCGACGCCTGCCTGGGCCGCGTGGGCAGCATCGGCTACATCACCGTAGGCGAAGGGCCGCTGAAGCCCGGCGCCGGCGTCAACAAGGAGTTACCTCCGATCGGTGATGCCTATATCACTGGAGTAGTAAACGTGGGCGGGTTCATGGAGTATCTCGTGCTTCAGAATACGCGCCTATCGCTGGTGATCAAGATGGCAGATGCCATCGCCCGCGGAGTCGTCACATATGTGGCCGGTCCAGCCTAGGATGGCGCCTGAACACCGGAGAGGGTGGTCGGAAGGCACACTTAGGTCTCCTGCACCGGCCGCTTCGACAGGATCTCGATTACTTCAGCATCCGATACCTGGGTAAAGTCCACATAGAACTGGCCCACCGCGGCAAATTCCTCCGGAGTTATCAGGCTCACTACCATGTCGACCTCCTGCTGCAGCCATTCGCGAGTATCTGGAGGGCATACTGGCGTTGCGACTACCAGCCGGAGCGGATCGCTGCCGCGGAGGCTGCGCACTGCGGCCATCACTGTGTAGCCGGTTGCGATTCCGTCGTCCACAACGATTACGTCCCTGCCGGAGACCTTTGGAGATGGTCGCGCCCCCCGGTATGCCGACAGCCGTCTGCGAGTCTCGTCCAGCTGAAGGCGGCTTACGTTCTCGATGTACTCGGCGTCCACTTTCAGCCGACTGATGAGGAGCTGATCCAGGACTACGTTGCCGTCGGGCCCAACCGCGCCTATGCCCATTTCCGGGTTGAAAGGCGAAC
>DAOTAC010000093.1:0-7968 GCA_035382325.1 Bacillota bacterium
TGGTACGGCATCAGCGTTTTCCCGTTCAGCTGCAATATGTGGATATCCGGGGCGCTTCGGCCTTTGTATCCGGGCCAATCCATGGATATGGGTAACGTGTAGAAGGAAAACAGCCGGTTTTCTGCGCGGGCTGTTCAGAATGTGCCCGGTTTTGACAGGCAGGAGCCGGAGCCCAGCGGATTTGGGACTTATTAGGGGTCTGAAACCCGTCTCCGGGGCCTTTCCGGGGAGACTCGGAAGGCGTGTGCGTATGACCATATTATGTAACTCGCCTCTACCTGCGGGTTTGCCGAGGCCTTGGCGCCAGAAAAAGGAGGCGCCGTTGCCGGCGCGAATTCTGACAATTAGCGCCCACCAAACCAGGCAGGATCTGAACAGGATGCTTGAAAAGCCTGCCCAGATATGGACAGGATGCCCCAGAGCCACGCTAGAGCCCTCCGCGGTTCGGCACGATCGGCCCAAATCGGGGTGCGTTTTGGGGGATCGCGGAGCTCCCGTTGGCGGTTCCCGGCGGCCCACTCCTGTCTGACGAACTGCAGAAGTCCTGTTGACAGCATAATGGCTATATTCGAACACAGCCATGAAAGGTGAAGGTGGCTGATTGAATCGCCGCGCATACGCGTGACTTCAGTCGTGGGGGGTTCAAGTGTTGTTTCGCCGCCATGTCGTTTGGCCGCGCGGGGATCGACAAGGTCTTCTTGACCGACGGGCTGCCGTACTTCTGGCGGTACTCGAGCGTGTCAACATCGACCAGAGCGATAGATTGGCCGGGATGCGTCTCGATGCGCTCAGGCGGCGAAGGTTCCGGGATCAGGTCCTTGTCGTCTTTCAGTGAGCAGAGGCAAAGCCCCAGAGCATCATGGGCCATCTCGACTGCTTACTCAGAACTATCCCCTTCAGTGCGACAGACTGGAAGATCCCGAAATGTCACAGAGTAGCCGCCAACATCTCCATAGCGAAAAACTGCAGCGTACACGTATTTGCTCATTCAGGAGATCTCCATCGCTGTAGGCTGACGGTTGACCGTATGTGGGCTAGTCGGGCTAGTCGAGTTCTGCCTGCTTGAGGGTGCTGCTAAGGGTTCCTGGCTTCAGGTCGCCCGGTTTCGCAGGGCGCGCCTCCAGATACCCACATGCTAACACGTATCATTACGTATGTCTTCGTGCGGGTCGGCCTGCGCAAGCACGCACGCATGGGCGAGCCGACGCTTAGTGCTTCCGATGGCACAATACGCCACCGCAGCATCGCAGGAGAACATCACATTTCCGGAGAAGGACTAGGCCGAATGGGACTGGGCTGTTCGGGCCCTTTTCCGTGCTAGGAGGACGGGCTAGGGGGACGGGTATGGATCTTCTGATTGACGCGGATATCTTGGCCTGCCAGTTTGCATACGCGTATGAAGCCAGACGGGGCGGCGGCGGTGTGCGTGCGGCTGTGGCTGTTGACGGGGATATGGACGGCGAAGCGCGGGACGATGGGCTGCGCACTGACGGAAGGTGGGCGATTGCCGGGTTCAACTCGGCTGTTGAGCGCATGCTGAGAGAGACGCGGACTGACAAGGCGATTCTCTGCTTCACCGGCTGCGAGAATTTCCGGTACGCCATACTGCCGACGTACAAGGCAAACCGCAGGGGCACGCCCAGGCCCGTGCTGCTGGATGTGCTGATCGAGCACGCACGGCAGGCGTGGGAGTGCAGATCAGAGGATAGCCTGGAGGCAGATGACGTCATGGGCATCATGGCCACCAGATCGCCGCGGAACTATGTCATGGCCAGCACCGATAAGGACCTGAAGCAGGTGCCGGGAGTCCACTACAACTGGCGAACGGACTGCATGGAGCGTGTGACGACGCCGGACGCGGACTACTGGTTTTACTTTCAGGTGTTGACCGGTGATTCGACTGACGGTTACTCGGGATGCCCGGGTGTGGGCCCGCGCCGGGCGAAAACGGTACTCGAAGGGGCCGGCGCCCACCCCTGGGCTTCGATTGTCGCGGCCTTCGAGTCGAAAGGGCTGACCGAGGAAGATGCGCTCGCTCAGGCCAGGGTGGCCAGGATACTGCGATGCGATGATTACGATTTTGTGCGGCGCAGGCCGATAATGTGGCGCCCGCGCCTTGACTGGACCTGAGGGAGGCGAACCCGCGATGGTTGCCAGGCGTAGGAGATCGACGAAAGAGATGACGCAGTCGCGACAGACGCGGCGGGTGTGGCAGAGGATAGGCCTGGCTGCGGTGGTTCTGATAGTCGCTGTGGCGGCGTCTGGCTATTACCTCATCTACAAGAGTATGGCTGAACTGCCGGCCGAGGGCGCTATAGCCGGACGGGTGACAGCGACCACCGGGTTCATACCATACAGCATGCCGGGTATTGCGGGTGTGACTGTTGCGGCGGAGACGCTTGATTCGCGGCTTGACGCGGAGGATGCGTCAGGGACCCTCGACGCCGCGGGTCAGGCGGAGGGGCCTGTGAGTTCGCCCGGAAGATACACTGCCAAGACAAATGGACAGGGCGTCTTCAGCCTGGATGTTCCGCCTGGCGTGTATGTGGTGACTTTCGAAAAACGCGGGTTCGAAACGTACAGCGAACGCGTGATCGCCATGCCGTCCGGGCAAGCTCCGGTGTTCGTATCACTCTTTCGCGAACCCCGCGGCAAGGCTGTGGCCAGGCTCAAGGGTCCGAAGGCTTCGAAGGGCCCCGTCCCCTACCATACCAGCGTGAGGATCGACGCCACAGGCTCAAAGAACGTGTCTCGCTACGGAGTGCGCTGGGAGGTTCGGGATGCGACTGGCTCGGTTTTGATGGATCCGTATGCGAGCACTGCAGAGCCGCTCCAGCTTGAGCCATCTCCCATTCCGGGCAGCTCTGCGCTGGATTTCCGGTTCGTCCCGCTTGAGCCGGGGGAGTACACAGTCACCGTCTTCATGCGCAACCAGCTTTCAGATGAAGAAAGCTCAGCCTCGGTGACACTCATCGCGGCGAACACTGCGCCGACGGCTATAGCCAACGTGATGGCTGGTCCCGGGCGCCCATCGAAGACACCGAGTGGCGCCCTGAAGCGGAGCCCGGGCCTTGCCACCGTTGTGGTGGGCGCGCCTGTCTTTCTTGAGGGGTGGGGTGTGGATGTCAATGCCCCTTCGCCGGAAACCTACAACCCCGGCGGGCGCATCGCGGACGCCTACGGCAAGAACGACGACTGGGACCAGCGGCAGTTCGCGTGGGACTGGAGGCTAGAATACGTGTCGCCGGACGGTCTTCGCTCAGGTGTGACTGACGCGCTATTGTCGACGGAAGATGTAGAAGCCGATGCGACCGATGGAGCCAATACGGCCAAAGGGCTCCAGCGGCCCTGGTTCGTTGCCGATCGTGTTGGCGAGTACGTGGCCTACGTCACCGTATCCGACCGCGATCCCTTCGGAGAGCCACTATCGGGCAGCGCGTCTGTGCGCGTACGAGTGGTAGAGCCCGAGGCGGTAGCGGCGTCGGAGGCGGCGTGCGTCGAGTGCCACAAGGCACAGGCCAACCCGGTCGGGAACATGTCCTGCCAGTGGTGCCACGGCCCTGCAGAGCCGCACCTTGCAGCCAAGGGCGACCGAGAGAAGCGCGAAACCATGGAGGTTTCTTACGATTCTGGGCTGTGCGGCCAGTGCCATGCTCAGTATGCAGAATGGGAGAAGTCGCGTCACTCAGATGGTTACCCCTTCGGCTACCATGAGATCGCCAGGCCGCTTCTACTCAACTGCGCGAAATGCCACTACCCCGAGGGATTTGTTGAGGCGGCCGACCGGGCTGACAAGCATGGCATGTCATTTGGGGAGGTCCAGTTCAAACGGCCGATGTTCGCCGGCGGACCCCTGTTCTTCGACTTTAGCCAACTCCCGCCTGAGCAGGGCGAGGGCATCGCCTGCCTGTCCTGCCACGACCCGCACCCCGGCGACGGCGCAGGCGCGTGTTCGGCGGGGCTGAGGGTGAACAAGTCGGAGCTATGCGGCACGTGTCATGAGGAGAAATGGCAGAATGTCCTGCTGAACGGCACTGCCGGCCAGGTGGGAAGTGCATTCGAATACCAGGGGACGGACTACCGGGTAGCGAATCCCCACGATACCGAAGAGAAGTGTGTGCTTTGTCACATGAACGACGCCGAGGTGGGCGCGGCGGCGACCGACTCGGCTGGTGTGGCGGAGCTAGGCGGCCACACAATGAGGATGAGGGCGGGGGCGAGCGGTGGCGATGTTTTGAACCTTGAGCCGTGCCGGACTTGCCACTCCGACGCGGATACATTCGACATTAACGGCAGGCAGTCAGAGATACGCGCTCTCTGTGAGGAGCTGGGATCGCTACTGCGTGCCCGGAACAATGGCGTCCTGCCAGGGTACAGGCCCGGAGACAAGTGCGCCACATGCCACCGCGGCGGCACGCTGCCGTTCGACGACGACCCCCGTCTTGTGTTGGAAAACGCCTACACCAACTACAAGCTGGTCATGAATGACCGCAGCTGGGGAGTGCACAACTACGAGTACACGAGGCGCCTGCTTGAAGACTCGATCGAGTCGGTGCGCTCGATTAGCCCAGGCCAATGAGGCGTCCGACTTGATAAACGATGACTGCAAGCGCCCATCCGAGCACGAGCGGATATGCCATGGCGAAGGCGGTCCATCCCCGTGAGCCGGTCTCGCGCCGGATAGCCGCTATCGTGGCGACGCACGGCATATACACGAGCGACATGACCAAGAACGCGTAGGCCGAAAGGGGCGTCCAATTGGCCTGTATTGCGCCTATCAGCCCGATTTCGCCTGCCCCTGACCCCGATGCTACACCTGACGCTACACCTGACCCATACAGCACTCCCAAAGTGCCCACTATCAGTTCCTTGGCGATGGCCCCGAACACCAAGGCCGCTGCGGCCTGCCAAGAGCCGAATCCGGCGGGCCTCAGCTGAGGACGTGTTTGTGCCTGTGATCAACGGTGCCTGTGTTTCTCGGGCCGTTGTTCTAGGCATTGCTCATGACATATGGCGCCGATGTGCTTCACGGGCCGTTGGATCTTCAGGCACATTGAGATCCTCCAGCGACGCCGGCGCAACACCTGCGCTGCCGCAGTTGCAGTGCCTTATGAGCTCATGCGACCATCGCGCATTGCGGCGACTCCTCGTTGCCAGTTCCGCGTCTGTGAGACTACCGGATGGGTATACACCGACTCACGAACCCTCTGCTTGTATCATGCGCGGCAGACCATGGTCAGACGTTCGACTCTGATGTGCGATACTGGGCCACGGAACTTTCCGATATTAAGAAGGAACTTTGTGATCTACCAGGAATATAGGAACAACTTATCAGTTCGAAGATGTGCCTAGTAAATGAGGATTGTGAGGTATCCAAGATGAACGTTTCCCGTAACCCTCGTCGTGTCTGTACGATGCCGTTGGCTCTGGTGATCGCTTTGTCGTGTGTTCTAGCGCTATCGGGATGCCTGAAAGTATCTGCCCCGTACGCTGTGTCGGGCATAGTAAAGGATGCGCTTCATGGGCAAGGTGTTGGTGGCGTAACCATCTCCTTCAGCGGAGGTTTTACCCCTGTCGTTACAGCATCCGATGGTACATGGGCAAAGCCTGGGCTCAAGGGAATCGTCACTATGACCCCATCACTACCCGGCGCGGTGTTCTCACCTTCCTCGAGGACTGTGAATAACGCCACGTCCACAGTCAACGTCACAGCAGCGCCGATACTAGAGTCTGTTTACTGGTACTCAGTGGAGGACGAAGGCGGTTTCTCAGGCGGATCCAGCCCCGTCGAACCGACCGAAGAACTCACCTCGGTCTATTCGGTTACCGTGGAGAACTCTACAGCGCAAACCGCAGTCCCGCAGGGCTACGACGTTTTGGTCATTTCCGATACGGGAGCTAGTTTCGATATCAGCGATTTCGAGGGGTCGGTAATCGTGACCTTCGACAGCGGTATAAGCCCGCTGTTCCACTACCTCACCGGCAGTACGCAAAAAGAGGTGTATTGGGACTACGACTCCGGAGAGGAACTAACCTGGGTCAACCCCATCACCGCCACCGAGCTTGGCGCCGAGGGAGATGCGAGAGTCTACCATACTCTGTCGGGACTGAGCGGATTCACTCGAAGGAATGACCTGCTGGAGGCAGGATCGACTGACGACGCAGATGATGTCATTGTCTACGAGGTCGTAAGTGGAGAGAAAGCCTGGTGGTGGGTGCACATTGGTCCACACTTCGGCGACTATCCAGATGATCCGACCGTGACCGACGTCAGAGTATCAGAGATAATCTGCTACATACTGCGCGTACTCAACTTCGGCTCTCCCGATTTCCCTGAACCGCCTGTGAGTTCCGACGGTGCCGGCCTCTGCGGCAAGACGTCCAGGAACAAGTAGAGCAGGATAAGCACAGAAACCAACATCGCAGGCCGGGGCATGTCCTCGGCCTCTTTCATATGGGCCTACCATCGATCAGTGCTTTGTTGCCTAACGTGAAGAGTCCCTCTGCAGACATCGCCCGGCCAGCACCTGTGACCAGCCTTTCGACCTCGAAGATGTTGCCTGTCTGACCAGGGAGAGCGACGTACTCAGTGAACTCATAAAGCGCGCGGCAGACAGCACCTGTACACAAGATGCGTGTCCGAGACAGCGGGGTTCTGCCAGGGTAGATACCCGGTGAGAGGCGGCTATACGAGGCGCCTGCTTGAAGACTCGATCGAGTCGGTGCGCTCGATTAGCCCAGGCCAATGAGGCGTCCGACTTGATAAACGATGACTGCAAGCGCCCATCCGAGCACGAGCGGATATGCCATGGCGAAGGCGGTCCATCCCCGTGAGCCGGTCTCGCGCCGGATAGCCGCTATCGTGGCGACGCACGGCATATACACGAGCGACATGACCAAGAACGCGTAGGCCGAAAGGGGCGTCCAATTGGCCTGTATTGCGCCTATCAGCCCGATTTCGCCTGCCCCTGACCCCGATGCTACACCTGACGCTACACCTGACCCATACAGCACTCCCAAAGTGCCCACTATCAGTTCCTTGGCGATGGCCCCGAACACCAAGGCCGCTGCGGCCTGCCAAGAGCCGAATCCGGCGGGCCTCAGCAGGGGCTCTATTGCGCTGCCTATTCGCCCTATCAGCGAGTCCGGGCTGCCCGGGGCGACGCCCGGGGGCAGGTTGGACAATGCCCACACTACGACCACCGCCAGCAGAATGACTGTGCCGGCTTTGTGAAGGAACTCCCGACCCCTTTCCCATGTCTGGATCAGGACCCCTGATACCCTGGGCATTCGGTATGGAGGAAGCTCCATCACGAATGTAGACGAGACGTCGGGTTTGACGAAGACACTCAGCACTTTGGCTACTAACGCTGCCAGCACAACACCTAGCGCATAGAGGGAGAACACTACAAGCCCGCGGCGCTCAGGGAAGAAGGCGCTGGCGAACAGGACGTACACCGGCAATCGCGCAGAACATGAGATCAGCGGGTTGACGAGTATCGATACCAGCCTGTCGCGGGGGCTGTCCAGGCTGCGCGCTGCCAGTATACCGGTGACGTTGCATCCGAAACCCAGGATCATGGGGATGAACGCTTTGCCGTGTAGTCCAACGGCGCCCATGAGTCTGTCGGAGATAAGGGCGGCCCGTGCCATGTATCCAATGTCTTCAAGAAATGATATGGCGAAGAAGAGCAGGAATATGGGGGGCGCGAACTCGAGCAGGGCGCCAAGGCCGGCGATGACCCCGTCTACAAGGAAAGCGACCACCATCTCCGGCGTGCCCGCAGCCCCGAGCACGCGCGCGACCCAGCTTCCCAAGGCTCCGATTGCGCCCCCGAGCCGGCCCGCTACAGGCGCACTCAGCGAGAACGTGAACTGGAACATGGCCCACACCACGCCGAAGAAGATGGGGTATGCCAGCCACTTGTTGAGCACGATGCGGTCGATTCGCTGAGACGGCGACTCCGC
>DAOTAC010000094.1:0-7907 GCA_035382325.1 Bacillota bacterium
GCAGCTGATTGAGAGCGCGATGCGCATGCGCGACATGTACAACATGGGCGACCTCGATACAGGCAACCTCGATACGGACGATCACGGCACGGGCGATCACGATACGGGCAGTGACGTGACACGCGACCGCGTCACACGCGACCGCGTCACACGCGACCGCGTCACAGGCGACTGCGACACAGGCGACTACAGCACAGACGACGTGATACACCTAAGTGGGGGCGACATGGATGCTGACGGAAGATAGCTGTCTGACCGACGAGATGTTCAGGCGCGTGATCGCCATAGTCAACCTTCTAATGTCGGCGCCGGAGGGGCTGAGTGTGGCCGATCTCGCCAGCGCGGTGGGTGCGGCGCCATCCATCGTTCGCGGCGACCTGCTCCGCCTGGCGGAATACGGTCGTGCTCCGCTTGCGGCAGGCTGCGCAGATGATGAAGAGCCGGATAAGGAGTACGAGAACGATGAGCTGGCTTGCGACCCTCAGAATGAGGTATGGAGCTTGGCATCGCGGGACTTCGCCTTCCCGGTAACCGGGTTATCGCAGCTCGAGGCCCAGACGCTTCTGGAAATCCTCTCTCGAGCCCAGGGCGCCGATCACGTCAAGCAGCGACTTCAGGCGAGCCTGGCAAGTAGTGGAGTGCGCAGGCGTGTGGTGAAGGCCGGCCGAACAATATACGGTGATGGCCAGGAGGAGTCCAAAATCGACGAGCTTGGGGCCTACGTGGCAGAGCGAGCTCCGATTCGGTTAGTCTACATCGACCGGCATGGCCGCCCTACCCAGCGCGATACATGCCCCACTGCGCTGGTGTACGACTGGCGTACCTGTGCATGGTATTTGTACGGCCACAATGGCTCAAGTAGTGATGGCGGGGGATTCCGTCATTTCAGGGTGTCGCGCATCCAGAGCTTCGGGCCAGCTATGTCCTACGTGGCGGCGCCCGACGACAGCCTGGTTGAGGAGCACGTGAAATCATGCTGGGGCGTGGAGTGCAGCTCTACCCCGGTGAAGGTAGTCGTGCGTTTCGCCGACGACTTTAACGTGCTGGATCGGTTGTACGCCGATACTGCCGACAGGCCTGAAGCTCAGTACGAAACGGAACCTGATGGATCCGTGATCTACCGCGACATCATGCCCGGGTGCAATGAGTTCAGGGCATGGGTTGCTACTTTCGGCGAGTCGGCTGAGATTCTGGAGCCAGCCGCCCTCCGCCACAGTATGGCACTGGCTGTCCAGAGAGTGCTCGACAGGTACGCCGAGCTTGATTGCATGCCTAAATAGAAGGGAAACGGCGCAGCGGGGCGAACTATATAGCAGTCGCGGGCTGATTGAGCCTAGCGACGTATAGCGAGCCGGTATCGGCTGTAAAGGCGAAATTCCGCGGAATACAGTTGGCAACTGTGTGGGGTTTCGCCTATTGTCGCAGTGTATCGATACGTATCTCTGCTGGGAGGCTGCGCCGTGAAATTACTGAAAATTCTGCATACATCCGATATTCACCTTGATCATGTCCTTACAGACTACAACAGAGACTGCCGCAATGCCCGCCGCGCCGAACTGGTGTCGGCATTTGACTTCCTGGTGGATGAGGCTATTCGTCAGACCGCCGACATCATGTTGATAGCGGGGGACCTGCTCTGCGCGCGTTCAGTTTCGGATTCCACTGCATCGGCCGTGCGCGAGGGTTTTCGTAGGCTCGCGCGTGCCTCGATCTTTGCCGCCGTAGTGCCGGGAGAAGCTGAGGAAGTACACTCCCTTGCCATGCTTCGCGAGGTGTGTAGCGAACCCAATGTGCACCTATTTTCGGGTGAGGAGTGGTCGCGCGTATCCCCTCTGCCCGGAGTCAGTGTATGGGGTCTGCGCACCACCTCGCGGAATTCTACTACCAACGCCTTAGCCAACCTGGTTGTAGAGGGCTCAGGCGTACACATCGGGCTCATGCATGGCACTTTCTCTGGCACGCCGGGCCTGGATTCCTCCATATCGCCGGTCACGCCGACTGAGCTATCTCAGTCGGGTCTGGACTACCTGGCTCTGGGCCACTACCACAACATGGTGAATAACTCGGTGGGCCGTGCTACCTGCTGGTATTCAGGCTCTCCGGTCCATCTAGGCTTCGATACTCGCGGCGAGCGCCACGCATTGATCGTGACCGTGCGTGGCGACGGGGTCCGTGTATACCCCATGAAAGTGCCCGGTCGTCCTCAACGGGTGGTCAATATCGAGGTCACCGCCACTCGTGCGAGGGAGCAGCTATACGCTCGCCTCGCGCGTCTTGCCAGCTCCGAGCTATGCCTCAGAGCCGAAGTCGAGGGCGAAACGGAGCCAGGCGATGTGGGGCTGGTGGACCGGGCCGAGCAGGACTTCCGGAGTAGATTCTTTCATCTGACAGTGGCAGACCATACGACGGTTAGCTGCCCGCCGTGGCGTTCCTCTGATCTGCGTAGCACGCATCTGGACGAAGCGTTCTTCCGCAAAGCTGTCCGACTGACAGCAGAACCCGGCGCGGCGCGAAAGCCGCCAGAAGTCATCGATCGTGCACTCAAGCTTGGACTGGGCGCTCTAGGGGAGGTGGACACCTTTGCTCATCGAGAGACTCGCGTTCAAGGTCAGGGCCAGGCGGCGGGCGATCCAGACTGACTTGGCGCCGGGGCTGTCTGTTGTGTCGGTGGACGATCCGGCGGTGGCCCGAGCGTTTGTGTCCGCCTTGCGCTGGACGGACGACTTCGCAGGTGTCCTCTGGGCCGACCTGGCACTGGTTGACGGCAGCGGCTCCCGGATCGCGCTGGCACTTGAGAGGGGGGCTGACGGTCGGATCTTGCGGCGAGCTACGGAGCAAAGCGGCGGCGCCCTGGACCCGATTGACGTACCGAGCCGGCATGTCATGGCGTTTGCCCTGCCGACCGAGGGCGGCGCAGCCAGGCCGTACCCTGACGGGCGCACAGCCCTTCTCAGCCTGCCGCTGTCGGAGGTGCTGCCCGTGGCCGAAACCAGGCTGTGCGCGGCCATAGCCGCCATGGACAGCATGGTTACTCGGACCTGCACTCAGGAGGACGCAGGGAGTCAGGCTTGCGACGCAGGCAGGCAGACGCACCGCACGCGACTGGAAGCCCTGGTTGATCAAGCACACAGCTTGCGCGCTCGACGGGTCGCGCTTGAGTCTAGGCTGTCGTGGCTCGCCGAGCGCGTGAGCTTTATCGACAGCCGGCTGTCATACATCGAGTCTTTCCTGATTGCATGTGCCGAGCGTGATGACATACAAGCCTACATCGAGCGGCTCAAGACGTACTTCAGAGAGTGCAGCCAGAGGCTGTTATCTGCAGAAACCGCCAGAGCGGCGCTGGAAGAGGCCAGCGCCCGTCGTGCTAGCTGCCCGGGCAATGACGGCGCGTTCGAGCCGGCTATAGCATCCGAAGTGCGATCGCTCGATGGATCGCTGCGAGAATTGGAAAGAAAGGCTCAGGATTGCGAAGCCAGATTATCGCGCGCATCAGCCTGGGTGGCCCGGCTCAAGGTCGAGCAGGCGCTGGTGCACGAGAAGATCCGCTCGGCGCACGGCCCTGACCGTTCGGAGCATATGGCGTCGCAGGCTCGAACGTTGACTGCTATCATTTTGGACAAGGAAGAGGCGCTCGACCGGGTCGCTTCGCAGATTGCGTCTGCCGACCGAGTGCTCATGCAGAGGAGACTGGCAGAGAGGATGACGATCGCAGGCGCCATGGTAGCGGCTCTGTCGCTCATGGCTATCATACTGCCTGCCAACGTGTGGCCGTCGCGCGCTGCGTCGATTCCCGAAACCGGAGTATCAATTCTTCTGGCGTTGATGGCGGCGGGCCTGCTGTCGACGGTGTACGGGATTCGCCGGGGAATCGAGATCGAGGGGCGCGCCGAGGCACGGGCGGCCCTGGACAAGGAGAGGGCTGCACTGGCCAGGCAACTCGCCTGGAACAGGCAGCAACTCTCCTCGATGCTCGGCGGACACACATTGGACGAATACGTGGACGATCTGAACGAGCGGCGTCGCCTGGAGATGCGAAGGGACGCAATAGCTGACGAGATGAAGGAAGCCTTGGCCGATTCTGCCCGATTGCACAACCTCGCCGACTTTGTGCGCGTGAGTGCAGTGCGGGCGCGCGAACGGTTGGCCGAGATCCTGCGCGCGACCGGCTTCACTTCAGCCTCGAGCTATCTGGATGCATATGAGCGGTATCGCCGGCTCGACTGGGCGTTTCAGGATGCCCTGGGCAGGCTCGAATCCGCCTTAGGGGGGCTGACAGAGGCCGGCATCGAGATGGACATGGAGATAGTCGCTGAGGAGATCGCCCAGGCAGAGGCCGGTCGAGACGCGCTTTTCGATGCCAGGGCAAACGGCCGCCTCGGGGAGCTTTCGGAGGAATACGCGCTCAAGGCCGCGGAAAGGGAGCGCCTCACCAGTGAGCTTGCTGCATGTTCGCTGGAACTTGAGCACACACATAGTGAACTTGGCGCCATCGATCTGTGGGAGGCGGCTAGTGACGCAGCCGAGGCGGCGATCGACGACGAGAGAGCGGCTGCTCAGAAGGAGGCCGCGGCATGCGCCCGCGAGCTTCTTCAAGAGCTGTTAGACGCACGTGCCCCTGAGGCCTGCATGAGGTTGGCTGAGTCGGTGTCCGAGATCCTCCGCTTCATTACGGAAGCTCGCGACGCAAGCGTAACCTGTGCCGTGGAAGATGGGAAAGCAGTGTTCTTCCCGGAGGGCGCCCGCAGGGCGGACGAGTGCATGCGTCAGCAGGCCCGACTAGCAGTGGAACTGGCTATCAGGGAGTCGGCAGACGGACGTGACGTCGTTCCTCTGGTTGTGGAGCACCTGTCGCCTACTCCTATCCTCGCCGGGCTTCTGGCTGCCCTTCGCCGAGTGTCGCTCACACGTCAGGTGATTCTACTCGCCTCGCCGGGCGCACTGCCTGAGTGTGCTCCTACCGACCATGTTGTGACCATTGCATGATCAAATGGAGGGAATCGAGATGATGCGTTGAATTGCCATACTATGCAGTCATACAGACTGCCAGGGAGGCTTGACGGTTGATGAATCGGATGAAGTCCTTCGCTTGTGTCTCATGCCAGGCCCAGTATGGCTCTCTTCCTTCCACATATACGTGTCCTGCGTGCGGCGGCATACTCGATGTCGTTTATGATTACGGCTCAATCGACGGCGGTCGTTTCGTGAGCACTCTCGCCGCGAGCTCCGACAGGTCAATATGGCGGTATGAAGATCTCCTGCCTGTGACGCCGGGCGGCCCTCGCCCGAAGCTCAGAGTAGGCGGAACGCCCATCTACCACGCGGCCAGGCTCGCAGAGGAGATCGGGCTTTCGGATGTGTTCATAAAAGACGACGGCGTCAACCCCACCGCTTCACTGAAAGACCGCGCATCGGCTGTGGCCGTGGCCATGGCGCTCGAAGCCGGAGCCGCCGTTATCAGTTGTTCTTCCACGGGCAACGCTGCATCGTCCTGTGCGGGCTGTGCAGCGTCGGTTGGTCTTCCCGCCGTGATATTCGTTCCCGAGCGCGCTCCAGCCGGAAAACTGGCGCAACTTCGCATATTCAACGCCGTTGTCATACGCGTGCAGGGTAGTTACAGAGACGCGTTCAACCTCTCGCGCGAGGCGATTAAGCGCTATGGATGGTACAACCGCAATGCCGCTATCAACCCGTACATGGTCGAAGGCAAGAAGACTGTTTCGTTTGAGATATGCGAGGAACTCGGTTCGGCCCTTCCGGACTGGGTGGCGGTATCCGTGGGAGATGGGTGTACGGTTGCAGGAGTATGGAAGGGGTTCCGAGAATTACATGATATTGGCGTAATACCTCGGACGCCCAGGATCCTCGGCGTCCAGGCTGAGGGGTCCAACCCCATCAGTGTATCGTTTAGGACCCGAAGACCCATGCAACCCGGACGGGAGGACACGATCGCCGATTCGATTGCAGTTGGCGAGCCCCGAAATCCGGTGAAGGCGGTAAACGCCGTGCGCGACTCGGGAGGCACGATGATCGACGTGTCCGATGAGGAGATCCTCTCTGCGATGAGGCTGCTAGGTCGCACAACAGGGGTCTTTGGGGAACCGGCGGGCGTCGCGGGTTTGGCGGGGCTGGCGCGTGCCGTGCGCGAAGGCATTGTCGATTCATCTGCCAGTGCCTGTGCGATAGTGACAGGCAATGGCCTAAAGGACATACAGACAGGCATCCGCGCAGCCGGTGAGCCTATCACCATCCCACCGGACATAGCTCTTCTCGAGCGAGAGCTCGCCCAAGTCGCGCCCAGCGTCCTGCCGTAATGCGCTGCGTGACCTGCAGCGCGGGCCGGGTGAGCCTGACACGGATCTAGATAGAGGTGTAGTGTATGTATGACTTGGCAATACTGGGCGGCAATGTTGTATCATCCGATTCAGTTGAGGTCGCCGATGTCCTGATCAAAGATGGTGTAATCGTCCAAGTCCTGCCTGCCAAGGAATGCGGCGGTGCTTCCGCGCGCGGGGCAGTGAACCGCGCCCGGGCTGAGCGAGAAGTAGATGCCCGCGGCATGCTGGTGATGCCGGGCGTGATCGATCCCCATGTCCACTTCGAGCTGCGCTCCCGTGGCACGGTCACGGCAGACGACTTTGCGTCGGGCACTCGGTGTGCGGCCGCGGGCGGCGTGACCACGGTTATCGACTATGCGGATCACCTTCCCGGAACGACGCTGTCCCAATGCGCTGCCGCACGGCTTTCGGAGATCAGGCCGCAGGCTGCCGTGGACTATGCCGTCCACCAGAACTGTATCCGAATCGACCATGACATCGGTGATCAGCTTGCCGAGCTCTGCAGGGCCGGAATAGGCAGCGTGAAGGTCTTTACCACCTACAAGGATGCAGGCTACATGCTGGAGGGTGGCGACCTTGAGGCTCTGCTTCGCGCTGCGAAACACCACGATGTGCTCGTCACTGTGCACGCTGAGGACGACGCCCTGATCGAACAGGCCCGTGGTCGGCTTGAGGCTGCTGGGCATGTCTCCCCTGAATACCACGGAGAATCGAGGCCGGCCGAGGCTGAGGAGAGGGCTGTCCGGAATGTCATCGCGGCGGCCAAGGCAGCGGACGCACCAGTCTATTTCGTGCACGTATCCACCCGCGGGGCCATGGAAGCCATCGCAGAGGGCAGGCGTGAAGGTCAACAGGTGATGGCCGAGACGTGTCCACACTATCTCCTGCTCGATGAAGGCCGATACTCGGGCGCCGACGCCCGTCTGTTCATAATGAGCCCTCCATTGCGCACTCAGGCAGATCACAAAGTACTCTGGGCGGCTGCTGCTGCCGGCGGCATTGACACATTCTCCACGGACCATTGCGCATTCACGCCTGAGCAGAAGGCTCTCGGGCGTTCTTGCTTCGACACCTTGCCCGGGATCCCCGGCGTGCAGACGCTCTTACCTCTTATATACACTTACGGCGTGGCAACCGGTACGATAACCGTTGGCCAGATGGTGAAGATGATGTGCGAAAATCCTGCGCGTCTGTTTGGCATATCTTGCAGGAAGGGCCGGATAGCTCCGGGGCTTGATGCCGATATCGTCATACTCGACAGAGCGGCGAGGCGCAGGCTACGAGGGGTGGAACTGCTCTCGCAGGCCGGCTATACGCCGTACGAGGGGATGGAGGTCAGCTGCGACGTGAGGGAGGTATACCTCCGGGGGAACCTTGTCGCAGCACATGGGAGGTTCTGCGGCGCATGTGGCGCGGGCGAGTTTGTCCGCGCTTCAGCTTGAGTGGGTTTAGGCAGGTGGGAGGATGGTAACTCCCGCGCGTCGAGAATATCCCCACGCGTGTGGGGCTGAATCCGAGACTTGACCGTGAAAGGAGAACGGCGTTTCATGGAGGCCGTCAGGGTAAGGATCA
>DAOTAC010000095.1:0-7905 GCA_035382325.1 Bacillota bacterium
CCGTTCCCGTGATCAAGATCTGCGGGAATCCGCATACGTATCGCCGTCTGGAAGGCGATATGGACATAAACGCAGGCGATGTCATAGAGAACAAGCGCTCAATCGAAGAGGTGGGAGACGAGACCTTCCAGGCGCTACGTCGCGTTCTTTCGGGGCAGCTTACTAAGGCAGAGGCGGTAAACTACACGGTCTCCATGGATATCCACACGTTGGGTCCCGTCATATAGATCATGGCCCTTTCAGTTTGACTGGAAGCACGGCATATGATGTTACGAAAGGAATGGTACATGTTGAGCCAGTCACTCAGATTCGGCACCCAGCTAGTTCATGGTGTAGACGTCAAGGAGCAGATAAGTAGCGAACCTCTGTCGCCGCCGATTTTCCAGACCAGCGCTTTTTCCTTCAGTTCGTTGGAGGATGCGGCTGCGGTCATGGGTGGCACGGCGACGGGATGTGCCTATTCCAGAAGCGGCAATCCTACTATCAGAAGGCTGGCCGCCACTGTTGCCCGCCTGGAAGGGGCCGAGGCCGGGCTGGCTTTTGGATCAGGGATGGCGGCCATATCGGCTGCGTTGATGACTCTACTGCGGTCTGGCGACGAGGTTGTGGCAGGCAGTGTTCTGTACGGAACGACGTACGCGCTACTCACAGAAATGCTGCCGCGATTCGGCATTATCACCAGGTTTGTGGATCTCACCGATCCTGAGCTGACCGAACTTCAGGCGGCAATCTCAGACAGAACCAAGGTAGTGTATCTAGAATCACCTCAGAATCCCGACCTAGACATCATCGATATTAAGGCCGTCGCAAGGGCCATATCAGGTAGCAGCGCGGCCCTTGTGGTCGACAATACGTTTGCCACTCCATGTCTTCAGAGGCCCTTGGAGCTCGGAGCTGATCTGGTTGTGCACAGCGCAACGAAGTACTTGGGAGGGCATGGCGACTTACTTGCCGGCATCGTGGTGGGATCGGCAGACATGGTGACCAGAATAGCCAAAGAAAGCGCCACGCGCCTCGGCGGAGTCATATCCCCCTTTGTGGCCTGGCTTTGCCTTCGAGGCATACAGACGCTCGGTGTGCGCATGGAAAGGCACTGTAGCAATGCCCTCAAGGTAGCTGAGTTTCTGACCGAGTGCTCGAAGGTGCAGCGAGTCAGATATCCCGGGCTCACAAGCCACCCCCAGTACGAACTGGCAATGCGCCAGATGGGAGCCGGCGGCGGGATGATCACTATGGACCTGGCCGACCTTGGCGAGGCGCAGCGCTTCCTGAAGGAACTGAAGCTGTTCCACCTATCGGTGTCTCTTGGCGATACAACATCATTGGCTCAGCACCCGGCCAGCATGACGCATGGGAAGATCGATCCTGCGGAGCGTAGGATACGAGGAATAGGCGATGGCATGATAAGGCTGTCAATAGGTTTGGAGGACGCAGATGACCTCATCGAAGACATAGACGTGGCTCTGGAGCATGTGTAGTCTGTAGAGGCTTGAGCCTGTGATCATGAGCCCACACCATGTCGATTCGTGGTTCTGTGCGGGTACGAAACGGCGCAGTGCAGCGAGAGTAGTCGGGACAGGCATGAACGCAGTGTGCACGATGGGGGTTCGGGCATGCTGCGTTCTTGCATGGATGGAGTAGCCGTGTGAGTTGAGGGCGCATGTGGCCGCCACAGAATCAGTCATCACCTGTTTAGTACCCTGGCCACGCGATTCCCCTGAGAAGGTATTGAGCACTGCATGCAGAATCTAGCATTGTTCGATACCTCGACTGTCAATCTATCCACGGAGGGATTTGCATGCTCGTGCTCACACGGAAAGCCAAACAGAGCATCATGATTGGCGATGGAATAGAGGTAACTGTGGTGGAGATCCGCGGGGACGCCGTGAGGCTCGCCATCGATGCTCCTAGGCAGGTGCCTGTTCATCGTAAAGAAGTATATGAGGAAATCCAGCGCGAAAACAGGGAAGCTTCGGCCGTGTCGGTGGAGGACGCTGCTGCGATTGAGCGGCTGCTGAGCGGCTGCTGAGCGGCTGCTGAGCGGCAGGACAGACACGTCGGTGGACTACGGTGCCAGTGGTAGAATCTAGGTGTCTCCTTTCGGAACTCGTTTTTGGCGATGTGTCTCGAAAACCAACAATGGATAGTGCATAATCGAACGTATAGACGTATAGGACGCCTGAGGCAAAGCAGGCGTAACATATACGCCCATTTGGGCTAGCTGAAGATGCTACATGTTAGCGCAATGCCCCATATTCCAACCATATAATCTCGCCATGTGTCATTCTCTCCACCAGATTTGTCCATAGTCCGTCTCTATGCAGATATACGTTCCGTTATGAACCAATCATTGTCCGGATTCGCGACACATCCGCCAAGACCTGTTCGGAATACGAACACATCCCAAAAGGCCAGGCGGATCGGCGGTTCATGACGGATAGCCAGCGTGAGACGCATGTACATGCCGACTCGGGGATCGTCGGTCACAGGCAATCTGCGGTCGGCAGTCAAGGGTCCGCCTACGGTCGCCGATTGCGTGGGGTAGAGCACCAAGGGAATCCCCGGTTCGAGATCCTCACTCGACCACTCCAACGTTGCCTTCCCGCATCCCCGCATTCGATGCCCGGTGCGATTGATGTGAATTCGGCCTAAACTCCACCCCGCGTCTGCCGATAAGTATGACGAGGAACAAATGCGCCAGCCTGGACAACGGATTTGGCCAGGCTCGCTTACATATGAGGCTCGATTGTGTATTCGGAATTCTCACAACATGGAGGTGTGACTCGTGTCTCCTGAGGGCAAGGTCAACTCGATATCAGGGGTAGATCTGAACGTGTCGAGAACCGCATGGGAGTGGCACATAGAGAAAAGCTCAGCTGACATCCGAAATCAGGTCCGGCGGGCTAATCGGGCTCTCGAAGCTGTGGACATCCAGGCCAAGTTCTCCATTCACGAGGGCACCGGCGAGATCATCGTCAAGCTGGAGGATACCAATACCGGCGAGGTGATCCGGGAAATACCTCCGGAGAAACTCCTAGATCTCGTGGCTAAGATGCAAGAGATGGCACGGGGGATGGGCAGCGAGTAACGGTCATTGCCTGTGGACGGCGGATTGCAGATGGCCAACACTACGGGGGTGAGTGAACGTGGCTGACAGGCTACGTGTCTCCGGGATTTCTACGGGTTATGATACCGCTCAACTCATTGAGCAGCTCATGGCGGTGGAACGTAGGCCCGTGCTGCTTATGCAGAAACAGCAGAGCCAGATAAAGACCAGGTCTGACGCGTGGCGCGATGTGGCGAGCAGGCTTGCGAATCTGAAGAGTAAGGCGGCTGCGCTCAAGTCCGCTTCGGTGTTCAACGTCAAATCCGTGGCATCTTCAGCGGACAAGACAGTGTCGGCCATTGCCGACTCGTCTGCAGCGACCGGCACATATAAGGTATGGGTGGACCGCCTGGCTACGTCCACCAAGGCTACCGGCTCGGCGGAACTCGGTCGTGGGCTCGACATGGGGGCAAAACTGGCCGAGGCAGGTTTCTCGATCACGCCCACTGCGGGCACTTTTACTATCAACGGGGCGCAGATACGCATAGACGCTGACACTGTTATGAGCGATGGCGTGGATGGCGCCTCGTCCAACTCGATTCTCGGCAAGATCAACTCCTCAGGAGCAGGTGTCACCGCGAGCGTGGTTGCCAACCGCATGGTGCTGGCGTCCAACGACGGGGTAAGCCCCGTAATCGTGGGAAGCGGCGGTGATACGAGCAACTTCCTTACCGCCGCCCGCCTGCTTGGAGCGGCTAGCGGCACTACCGTCACGAGCCAGGGCAGTCTGGGCGTGGCCAAGACCACAGTGGCCCTCACCGGCGCCAGGTTGGGCGCGCCGATCCAAAGCTCGCTTCTGGGCGGGGTGGCTGAAGGTGAGATAGCTGGCAAACTGGCAACCGCGCTCGAAGGCACGGAGACAGTCACCTTCACCTATCATGGCACGGAGTACACGACCGAATCCCTTGCCGCAGAGGACGACATGGCCGCTGTCGCTGCCGACCTGGAGGCAAAGATGAACGCTGCGGCCGGTTTGGCTGCCGGGACTATCCGGGTGCGAGTGAGCGGCCTTGAGGAGGGCTCGAAAGATAGATTCGTGATAACGGATACCCAAACGCCTACCGATTCTGCCGAGCACTCAATCACCATCGGCGCGAACGAAGGCGATTCGCCGACAGCGTTGAGGTTGGCCGCGCTAGACGGGGCGGCTAACAAGGGGATGTTCAAGATAAACGGTGTGGCGATCGAGTATGATCGCACCCGCGACGCCGTGAACGACATAATTAACAGGATCAACCTATCCAAGGCCAACGTGAGCGCGTCATACGATCTGCTGAGCGATAAGATAGTTTTGACGGCCAAGTACACGGGCGAGCTGGCCATCTCAGTAGAGGACGTAGGCGGCAACTTCCTGGAAGCCGCGAGCCTGCTCGACGCCGAGCAGGAGTATGGGGCCAATGCCCTGTTCCGCGTGGAAGGCCTAAGCGGCGGAGCTCAGCTCTCTTCGGCGTCCAACACCGTGAAGGGCATCATCAGCAACGTGACGCTTACTCTGAAGAGTGTGAGCGATGACCCGGCCACTATCACTGTCTCACAGAATGTGGACTCAGCCAGTAGCGCCATAAAGGCGTTCGTGGACCAGTACAATTCGGTAATGGATCTGCTTGCCACGCAGACGGCTTACGATAAGGATAAGAAGATTGCCGGTCCCCTACAGGGCGACGGGGCAGTGCGAACGATCCAGCAGACGCTTCGTCGCCTTACCACGACAGCTGTAGACGGATTGCCCCAGGGGCTCAACTCTTTGCTGGCTATCGGCATATCCACAGGCGCTGCGGGCCAGGGCGACTTCAGATCGGCGCAGCTCAAGGTGGATGACGCCAGGCTCAAGGAACTCCTTGCCCAGGACCCGGAGGCAGTGGCGCGGGTGTTTGCCGATGCGGAGAACGGCATCGCGCTCAAGTTCGAATCATACCTCGGCGAACTGACCCGCGGCGTCACCGGTGTCCTGGCCAAAACTCAGGAGATTCTGAGCAATCAGACCAAATCGATCGACAGGCGGATCGCTGATGTGGAGAGGCGCCTCGAAAAGAGGAGAGAGGGCCTTGTGCAGCAGTTTACCCAGATGGAGAAGGTGCTCGCTTCCATGCAGCAGCAGCAAGCCTGGATGAGTGCACAGTTCAACTCCATGCAGGTGTAATGTGTGCGGGAGGGCGCGAAAGGATGATTGACTCATGATGGCCACACCCTGCAACAGGTACATGGAGATGCAGGTACGGACTGCGCCGGCTGAGAACCTGGTGCTAATGTTGTACGACGGGGCTCTTCGGTTCGCCCGCCAGGCGCAGGTTGATCTGGCGGAGGGCAGGATGCAGGACGCCCACAACAATCTCACTAGGGCCCAGGATATCCTGGGCGAGTTGATGGGTTCGCTGAACATGGACGCAGGTGACATCGCCCACAACCTGTTCAAGCTGTACGAGTTCATTCAATACCGCTTGACAGTCGCAAACGTGAAAAAGTCCACCGAACCAATCGACGACGTTATACAACTGCTTGGCGATCTCAGAGCGACGTGGGCAGAGGCGATACGCGACGCGCGCGGGCGTAGTGTGAAGAGCGGGGGTCAGTGAGTTGGGCCGAAACGGACATGAAGCTCAGCTCCGCGAGCTCGCGGAGCACATCCACAGCTGCCGAGCGGATGAGCTGGAATACTACCGCAGCATTCTTGACCTTTCACGCGCTCAGCGAGTGGCGATCGTGGAAGGAGATACCGATACTCTTGATCAGGCGACCGACGAGAAGAGTCGCTTGATATCGCTGATAGATACGCTTGATCTTAAGATAGCCGGCCTGCTGGATGAGGTCTCCTACGTAACGGGCGTTCATTCTCACGCATGTGTCTACCCTGACGATGGCCCTGCTGCGGCTACTGCCTCAACTCCAATCGGGGGATGTGCCCTTAACGCTAGGATAGCTGGTGTGATGGCAGAGATCCTGGAGGCTGAGCGTGCCAATCAAGAGCTCCTTGAGCAGGCGATAAGCGGCGTGCAAGAGGAGCTGAAACAGATTGATGCGGGCAGCAAGGCTGTTCGGGCTTACTGGGGCCGAGGTGGCGACGCGCTGCATCCGGCACCAGCCGTAGACGACAATGCGTAGCCTACCCGTGCGCTCGCCAGGATCACAGTGAAAGCAGCCGGGGCAGAGACGGGCCCGGAGATGGCCCCGGGGGTGGGCCCGGAGATGGAAAGGCCACGGCTGCAGTACAGCGATATACCCCCGGGGGTATCCAAGCACGCATGCCGTCAGTTTTTGCCGATAGTTTCGCCGATAGGCGCAGTTTTTGAGTACATCGACTTGCATGGGAGGCGATTGGCCGGCGGACTGGCGCTGAGAAGGGTGCTCTTGGGGTCGATGAGGCCTAGTATGTGGCATGTAGACGGCAGTACATGCCATCACTTGCGCAGTATCGCCGGATACATCCAGGTTATGGGACATCCTGTCACCTTCCGTGCCCGGTTTCACGCCGGGACCAACCGGATACCCCCCGATTTTCGCGATTTGGAGGCGGTCAGGCGGCCCTCCGAAATCGATGTACTCAAAAATTGCCGGTATCTCCGAAACTGTTGCTGATAATTGACGATATACCAGCTCCAGCCGTTTTGGCCACAGGGATCGCAGCTAGACCAGCTAAAAGGCCTTTTCCGCGAGGATGGCGCCTTCTACCGTCACTTTGTCCTGCCATGCCTGCTCGCACTTGCTCTTCCACTTCGCGATGTCCACGAGTGCTGCATAGGCCCCGTTCCCGGGCGCGCAGGGTTTTTGATGTGCATGGACGATGTGCATGATGCACACCGGCACGATTCGTCGCGTCATGGTCTTAATCGGCTGCGGCCGTGGATTGGGAAGGAAATCCGGTAATGTTTGAAGAAAGACGGTTTTGAGATCACAGACTCGGAGGCTATCGCGTTGTTCATTGGTGATGTTAGCGGCGGCGCGCCATGCGGCGGACATGTGCTGATTGTCGACGACGAGGTGAACATGCAGGTGGTGCTGGCAGAGGCCTTTGAGGATGAAGGTCACCGCGTCAGCACTGCCTCAAGTGGAGCAGAGGCCATTTCCGCCATTGGCGCCTACGATTTTGACCTTCTGATACTTGATCTAAAGCTTCCCGACATGACAGGCATCGACGTGTTCAGGGTGGCCCGGGAGATCCGTCCGGGCATTGTGGCAATAATGATAACAGCGTATTCATCCATCGATACGGCCATCGAGGCTATGAAGATGGGCGCGTACGACTACATAACCAAGCCGTTCAACGTAGAGAAGCTGCTGATGGTGGCGGGCAATGCCATTGAGGGGAGGATTCTGTCGGCGCCCCGATTGTCGCACTTCGCCGAGCTTGCCGTGGAGGATGAGGAGTTCGGGGGAGTAGTGGGCTCATCACTTAAGATGAGGCAACTTCTCGACATCTGCCGGAGTATTGCACCTACGAACGCGACGGTTCTGATATATGGCGAAAGCGGCACAGGCAAGGAGCTTGTGGCGAGCTACATACACAAGAAGAGTCTTCGGTCGAGCAAGCCCTTCATCAGGGTGAACTGCGCGGCCATACCTGAGACCTTACTTGAGTCGGAGTTGTTCGGGCACGAGAAGGGAGCATTCACGCACGCCATATCGCGCCGCCTGGGCCGGTTCGAGCTGGCGCACACCGGCACGATATTCCTGGATGAAGTGGGGGAGATGTCCCCCGCCATGCAGGCCAAGCTGCTGCGCGTACTGCAGGAGAAGGAGTTCGAGCGCGTCGGCGGAGTCGAGACTATCAAGGTGGATGCCCGCGTGGTGGCGGCTACCAACCA
>DAOTAC010000096.1:0-7896 GCA_035382325.1 Bacillota bacterium
AAGGGATGCACAAGCGCAGGGCTGTCTGAGCCTGTGGCTATTGCTTGCCTGCAGCGGTATGCCATGGACCAGGAGATGGCCCGCGGAATCCGCCCGGTGACGGCAGCAGAGCCCACCGGAAGGAGCGTCGCTGTGATCGGGGCAGGCCCTGCGGGGCTTGCATGCAGCCTGGCGCTGGCTGCAGCGGGGGAAGCGGTCACCTTGTATGACAGCTCGCCTGAGCCGGGAGGGGTCATGCGGTATGGGATACCATCATATCGTCTGCCGCGGGAGGTGCTGGATCGAGAGATCGGCTGGATACTCGGCGCAGGCGTGCGATTTGTGCCCAATACCGCAGTCGGGCGGGATGTCGCCATGGCTGACTTGCTGCGCGAGTATGACGCGGTTTTCATCGGGGCCGGGCTGGGTGAACCTGCAGTTCCCCACATTCCGGGGGCCAATGTGCCCGGCGTCATATCAGCCTATTCATTCCTGCGGGCCGCAGGCGAACCGGACGAGGACGCGCGCCAGCAGGCTGTCAGAGCCGTTATCGCGCAACCTCTGGGTCGCGTGGTCGTGCTGGGCGGAGGTAATGTGGCCGTCGATGCGGCTTGCACTGCGCTCCGGCTGGGAGCCGAGTCTGTCACCATAGCCTACCGGCGCACGCGTGGCGAGATGCCGGCGTGGGCGGAGGAGGTCGAGTTCGCCGAGGAAGAGGGCGTTAAGCTCGCTTTCCTGCTGTCGCCCGCGGAGGTGTTGCATGCCGACGGCAAGGCCCGAGGCGTGCGAATGACCAGGATGATGCTGGCTGAAGATGACGCGTCGGGCCGACCGCGTCCGGTGCCTTCGGGCGAGCCCGATGAGACGATCAGCGCCGATACTGTAGTGTTGGCATTCGGGCAGACGGCGAACGAGTCCATATTCACCGCTCTTCCGTCGCTTGGGCGTTCGGACGCTGGGATGATCGAGGCAGATTCCGAAACCGGCGCGACGTCTGTCGCAGGCGTTTTTGCCGGCGGAGACGCAGTCAACGGAGGAACTACGGTGGTGCAGGCAGTGAGCGAGGGTCTTCGGGCCGCGGAGGGGATCCGAGCATATCTCGATTCAGTGACTCCCGCGCGCAACTGACTTTTGATCGGAATTATCTATTAATGGAGGGATCGGAGTGTCGGTGGATCTTTCTATCAAGTTCGCAGGGATTAAGTTCGAGAACCCGTTTACGCTGGCAGCCTCTCCATGCACTGACAATGCGGAGATGGTGGCTAGGGCATTTGACGCCGGATGGGCGGCGGCAGTGCTCAAGACGACATCGGTGGAAGAAGAAGTTGTTGAGCTGGTCTACCCCATGATGGCCGGGCTCGACTTCGAGGACAAGAAAGTCATCGGCTTGCAGAACATCGACCTTATCTCGGAGCGCCACATCGACCAGGTGGAGAAGGACATTCGAGAGCTGAAGAAGGCATATCCCCACAAGGTGGTCGGGGCGAGCATCATGGGCCAGAAGAAGGAGCACTGGCAGACCCTGGTGAGGAGGCTCGAAGCCGCGGGCGTGGACTTCATCGAGTGCAGTTTTTCGTGCCCGCATGGCATGCCCGAGCGCGGCATGGGCTCCACAATCGGCCAGGACGCCGAGCTCACGGAGCGCACAGCCAGATGGGTGAAGGAGGCTGCCTCGCGCGTGCCCGTGTCGATTAAGGTAACCCCTCTGGTGGCTGATCTGCCGCACATCGCCTGCGCGGTGCAAAAGTCCGGGGCGGACGCCATAACCGCCATCAACACAGTGAAATGCCTCATAGGTGTGGATATCGACAATTTCGTCCCTTACCCGAACGTTGACGGGAGGTCTTCATACGGAGGCTACTCCGGAGCGGCCATCAAGCCCATCTCTTTGCGATGCGTGGCGGAGATAGCAAAGACTGTAGATATGCCTATCTCGGCCACAGGCGGCATCACAACATGGCGCGACGCTGTGGAGTTTCTGCTGTGCGGCGCAAGGAATCTGCAGGTTTGCACGGCGGCGATGAAGCATGGGTTCAGGGTCATCGAGGATCTCACCGATGGCTTGTCGGTGTACCTAGAAGACAAGGGTATGTCGTCAGTGGAAGAGCTTGTGGGACTGGCGCTTCCGAACATCGTGGAACACTCACACCTTTCGCGGGAGTACAAGCCGGTGTCCAAGATCAACCTGGAGACCTGCGTCAAGTGCGACGTCTGCTACATCGCGTGTCAGGACGGCGGGCACCAGGCAATTACCCTCGATGAGAAGCGGCTACCGCACGTGGATGAGGAGAAGTGCGTAGGGTGCGCCATGTGCGCCAGCGTATGTCCTGTGTTCGAGTGCATCCAGATGGCGCCCAGGTAGGCTGCATATCGCTTCGTCGAGGGAGGTGAGCGGAGCAGATGGATACGTTCAGAGCATTGACAGCTCGGAGCGCCCGCGAGGCTGTGGAGATGTTGGCGGCCGAGCCCGGGGCGGTACTGGCGGCGGGCTGCACCGACCTTCTGGTGAAGATGAAGGACGGGAAGGTTCGACCGTCTGCGGTGATCAGCATTGACCGCGCGACCGATATGTCGTCAATTGCAGATACAGGCCGTACGCTCTGGGTGGGGGCGGGGTGCACACATGCGAGCATATCCCGTTCGCCGCTGATCGCGGAAAAAGCACCGCTGCTTGCGGCGGCGAGCGCAGCGGTAGGTTCTCCCCAGATCAGGAACCGCGGCACGTTGGGCGGCAATATCGCAACTGCCTCCCCGGCAGGCGACACGGTTCCGGCGCTCATCGCCATGGGCGCCCGGATAGTAGCCCTGGGGCTCGCGGGGCAGCGGGCGATCGAGGCCGAACAGTTCTTCCTAGGTCCGGGCCGGTCGGCGCTGGGGTCGCGGGAGGTAATCGTGGGGGTCGAGATCCCTTGCGACGAGCCGGGAGATGTGTGGGCCTTCCGAAAGCTTGGGGGGCGACGCGCCATGTCCATTGCCATCGCCAGTGTGGCTGTGCATGCCCATCTTGAGAGCGGCGTGCTGAGCCGTGTCGCGGTGGCGCTCGGGTCTTGCGCACCTGTTGTTGTGCGCGCGCGCAAGCTGGAGGAAGCGCTGGAAGGCCGGCAGGTCACCGCTGATTTGCTCGCAAAGGTGTGTCCCCTGGCTCGTGAGGCCGCCTCGCCGATAACCGACATACGCGGGTCGCGCGAATACAGGCTGGCCATGGTGGAGGCCCTGGCTTATCAGGCGCTCTACGCGGCCGTCTGGCCCGATGAGGTGAGCGAACCGCGAGCCAAATGGGAATCTTCTGCAGGCGGGGCCCAGGGCGAGCATGAGTGCTGTTGCCATGGCCGACCGGACCGATCGCGGGCCGACGCATCAGGTGCGGACGGCGCGCTAGGTGCGGACGGCGCGTCTAGTCCGTGCGTCGTCCATCGACCGGGTGAACCGCAATCTGCATCGGCGAGCCGGGAGGCGGAGGCCACGGGCAGCGGCTCTGACTCGATTCGAGTGCATGTCGTGGCCTTCGGCGAACTAGCCTGCCGGGTGGAAAAGGCCGATGTGACTCTGAATCTTCCGCGGGGGTCGACGGTGGCAGACTTGTACCGCCGTATCGGGCTGGCCAATTCCAGCTACGTGATGGCACTGGTCAACCATCGCCGCGAGTTCGACGATAAGACTCTGTCCGACGGGGACGAGATCGCATTGATGCATCCCGTCGGCGGCGGATAGTGAGGGACGCGCCATGCAGGAATTCAAATGGGTAGGCAGACCTGTAATGCGGGTGGATGCACGCGGCAAGGTCACCGGCGGGCAGAAGTACATGGGCGATTTGAGATTCCCCGGGATGGCCTACGGGCGCGTGCTCAGAAGCAAGTATCCTCATGCCCGCATCAAATCGATCGATACTGCCAGGGCTGAGAGCGCGCCAGGAGTGGTGAAGGTGCTTACGTGGCGCGACGTGGGAGGGCTCAACGGTTACGGGATAGCCATACCCGACCAGCCGGTATTGTGCAGCGACAAGGTCAGGTACATGGGTGATGCGGTGGCTTTGGTGATAGCCGAAAGCCCCGAGCAAGCCGAGCAGGCGCTGGCGGTTGTGAATGTGGAATATGAGGTCTTGCCTGTTGTGGACGATCCCGAGGCGGCCATGTTGCCCGATTCGCCCAGGGTGCATGAGTCGGGGAATGTGCACATGCAGACCCACGTCGAGAATGGTGATGTAGAACAGGGGTTTGCCGCATCCGACGTGATCGTGGAAGGGACCTACAGGTTGCCTCGGCAGATGCATGCCTTCATGGAGCCGGAACAGGGAGTGGGAGTGCCGGGGCCAAACGGCGAGGTCACGGTGTACTGCGGAGCCCAACACCCGTACCGTGATCAGATGCAGGTTTCTAGGGCGCTAGGCATAAAGCCATCCAAGATCCGGGTTGTCACAAGCCCTACGGGCGGCGCGTTCGGAGGCAAGGATGAGATCACTCTCCAGATTCTGCTGGCCATGGGCGCCCTGGCAACCGGTCGCCCTGTGCAGATAGTGCTGTCCCGAGAGGAGTCGACGGTTGCAGGCTGGAAGCGCCATCCAATGACCATCTACATGAAGACCGGTGCACGGCGCGACGGCACGCTCCTTGCGCACCAGGTCCGCCTGGTGTCGGACACCGGGGCATATGCGTCGCTCGGCGGGCCGGTGACCAACCTGGCCCTCGAAGGATGTACCGGCGTCTATCGAATTCCGGCAATCGTGATGGATGGCTACTGTGTGTACACGAATAATGGCGTTGCGGGCGCCTTCCGCGGCTTCGGCCAGCTTCAGGCGAATTTCGCCATAGAGCATCAGATGGACCGGCTGGCCTCGGAACTTGGCATCGACCCTGTCGAGATCAGGCTGCGAAACGCCCTGCGCCCCGGGGATCCGAATCCGCTCGGGCACACCATGGTGGAGTCGGTAGGAGTCATTCCCACAATAGAGGCTGCTGCTCGGTGTGACATCTGGGCCCGGCGCGAGGAGTACTGCCGGCAGTCGTCGGCGCCCTGGCGCAAGCGTGGAGTGGGGTTCGCCACTGAGATGCAGGGAACAGGCCTAGGAGTGGGGCTGCCTGACTACGGGGCTGCCCTCATCAGGCTGTTGGGCGACGGCACATGGACCGTGGGGCTTTCGTGCCCGGAAATCGGCCAGGGCAATTCCACGACATATGCTCAGATGGCCGCAGAGGGCCTTGAAGTGCACGTTCAGGACGTCGAGGTCTTCGTGGGCGACACAGGGCTTGGGCCTGATTCGGGATCGTGCACGGCGTCGCGGTCGGTGTACACCGGGGGCAACGCCATTTTCCGGGCAGCTACGCAGATGCGTGACAGGCTGCGCGGCGAGGCAGCGGGCGTCTTCGGCTGCGATCCGGAAGAGGTTGTGTATTCAGAGGGCGTCTGCCGGCGAGTTGATGGGACGGCTAGCGCAACTGTGCAGGAGATCGCGGCGCGGGCGGCTGCCGAGGGCCGCGAGATCACGGCGGATGGCGCGTTTATCTGGCCGGTTTCCAAGGTGCAGATACCGGGGGCAGTGGGGCTTCCGCACATCATCAACACATACATAACCCATGTTGCCCTGGTGGAAGTGGACGAGATGACCGGCGAGACGAGTGTCCTCAAGGCTTTCGCGGCAATCGACTGCGGGCGCGTCATCAATCCGCAGGGCCTGCGGGGGCAGTCAGAGGGCGGAATGGTGATGGGGATGGGCTATGCCCTGATGGAAGACACGATAATCGAGGGTGGCAAGACCCTGACCCCGAACTTCAGCACATACATCATCCCCACCAGTATCGACGCACCCGACATGGACACCGTCACATGCGAAGTACTGGAACCTTCCGGGCCGTACGGCGCCAAGGGAGTGGGCGAAGCGGTGATGGTGCCGATAGCGCCCGCGATAACTATAGGGATCGACAGAGCCGTGGGGGCCAGAGTCACCCACGCGCCGGCTACGAGCGAGCGGGTGTTCCATGGGATGCGGAGCCGCGACGGCGGTCGGGGCGTAGGGGAGGGATCGACTGCATGAACTGTAAAGACCAAATGTGGCATCCAGTTGGAGCGCGCGCGCCTCGGGTTGACGGCGCCGACAAGGTGGCAGGGCGCGCTCTGTTCGGCGCCGACCTGACCTTCGACAATATGCTGTGGGGCCAACCTGTGAGGACTCGGTATCCACATGCCAGGATACTAGCTATCGATACGTCGAAAGCGGAGGCCATACCCGGAGTCGTTCGGGTGCTCACTGCGAATGATGTGCCCGGCTCGCGGACCTTTGGCGTAGTAGTGCCGCACCAACCCCTGTTGTGCTGGGATCGAGTCAGGTTCATGGGAGACGCTGTAGCTGTGGTGCTCGCCGAATCGCGGGAGGCAGCGCAGATGGCGGCATGCTCTGTGCAGGTGGAGTATGAGGTTCTTCCGTCGGTGTTCGACCCGGAGGAGGCCATCCGGCCCGGGGCACCTCAGCTTCACGACGAGTACCCGGCGAATGTCGCTGCTCACCATGTCGTGCGCAAGGGCGATGTGGAGCGAGGGTTTGCCGAGGCCGACGTGATCCTCGAGCGCGACTACACTACTCAGCTCATCGAGCACGCATACATCGAGCCCGAGGCGGCGGTAGCTCTGCCCGGCCCGGGCGGCGGCGTGACGGTGTACGGTTCCATTCAGAACCCCTTCTCATGCAGGCGGGCGGTGGCAGGCGTGCTTGGACTGCCGCTGGCTAAGGTGAGGATAGTCCAGAGCCACATGGGCGGTTCGTTCGGAGGCAAGGACGAAGTGATGTCGGCCATGTGCGCCCGCGTGGCCCTCGGCGCCCAGCTCACGGGAAGACCTGTCAAGATAGTCAACACCCGTGAAGAGTCTCTGGTGGAGTCATACAAGCGTCATCCATATAGGATGCATTACAAGATCGGGGTGCGACGCGACGGGCACATCACCGCCATGGAAGTTCGCATGCTGGCCGATGCGGGCGGATACGCATCGCAGAGCGCCTTCGTGACGTGGCGTTCCACAGTTCAGGCGACAGGACCTTACGTTGTGGAGAACGTGAAAACCGACATCTATGCGGCGTTCACCAACAACACCTACACCGGCGCTATGCGGGGTTTCGGGTCTCCGCAGGCGATTTTCGCCAATGAATCGCTCATGGACGAAGTGGCGCTGGAGCTTGGGATGGATCCTGTTCAGCTCAGGATGGTGAACGGCTTCGAGGGCGGATCAGTCACGGCCACAGGGCACAAGCTGGACGAGCATACGGTTTCGCTGAAAGAGGTAGTGGGTAAGGCCACCGAAGCTGCGGGGTGGGGCGAAAAACGCGCGCGGCTCCCACTGGAGAACCAGGGCAGGGCGATCAAGCGCGGAATAGGCATGGCGTGCAGTTTCCGCGGATGCGCGCTGGGGGCGGAAGGCGTAGACGCCGCCGCGGCCATAGTGTCGGTGCAGACAGACGGCTCAGTGCTGGTCTTTTCGGGGCTTGCAGAGAATGGGCAGGGGCTGAAGACGATATTCGCGCAGATAGCCGCGACAGAGCTAGGCGTGACGCTGGACCGGGTGGTCTTCATGGAGACCGACACGTCCACCGTGCCCGACAGCGGCCCTACGGTGGCGTCGCGCAGCACCATTATGGGCGGGAGCGCGGTGCGCATAGCCGCTCAGAAAGCGCGTGATGCTCTGTTTGAGGGCGCGGCGGCGAAGCTCGGAGTCGGCCTGGAGCAGCTTGCTGCGGGTAACAACGAGATATACGTGGCTAGCGATCCTGTGAGGCGCATGCATTTCGATGACGCCGTGAAGATAGCGTGGAACGAAGGCCGGCTCATGGCCCAGTTCGGGTGGTACGGCGCGCCTCATGTCAACTGGGACGAACACACTGGGCAGGGGAAGGCCTACTTCACCTATGTCTACGCATGCCAGGTGGCGGAGGTT
>DAOTAC010000097.1:0-7861 GCA_035382325.1 Bacillota bacterium
AAAAACCGGCGTCGAAGTCACAGCCATCATCACCGTCCTTGCCGCAAAGCCACGAGGCAGATCGCAACAGCTCCGACAGAGCGCTGCGCGTGTCGTCTGCAAGCACGCGGCGGATGCTGCCATCTGCCACAACGCGCCCTTCGTTCATAACAATCGTCCTATCGCTTAGGAACGGGATCTCCGTAACATCGTGAGTCACGAATATGGTAGTCGCGCCGGAGGCGCGCACCGCTTCACCCACCTCGCGCAGGAGAGCTGTTCTGGTCGCAAGGTCTAGCGCGTTGAAAGGCTCGTCTAGGAATAGTATCTCCGGTTCAAGCGCGAATGCTCTGGCCAAGCTGACCCGCTGGCTCTCGCCACCTGAGAGCGCACGAGCGGGCCGTCGCGCCAAATGCTCTACGCGGAACATCGACAACGCGTTGATCACGCGCTCACGAATTGCGGTTTCGGGTGTCTTTCGGATCCTCAGGCCGAGCGCCACGTTTTCGTACACTGAGGCGTTGAGCAGGCACGCACGCTGGAGTACCATGGCTGTGCGCCGCCTTATGTGAATCGGGTTAGCACCGCGCTCAACGCGCTCGCCCAAAACAGTGAGATGGCCCGAATCAAGCGGAAGCAAACAGGCCATTACCTGAAGCAGTGTGCTCTTGCCTGCGCCGTTGGGACCTATGACAGCCACAGACTCGCCTCGCCCGACTGTCAGGTCGGCGATATCAAGCACAAGCCGTCCGGCGCGCCGAAGCTGTACGTCTTTGAGGCTGATCATTGTGCCGTCTGCCGACCTTTCTGCTGTAGGTGCGTGAGCCAGGATGTAATGGCGAGCGTGAGGCCCATCAGTATCAGCGACAGCGCGATGGCCGTGCCGAAGTTGCCCCGCCCGACTTCCATGGACGTAGCCGTGGTAAGCACGCGGGTCTGCCCCACAACGTTTCCACCGACCATCATCGAGGCTCCGACTTCAGCTATCACTCGGCCAAACCCCGCCATTACCGCCGCCAGAATAGCAAGCCTTGCTTCGCGCACGAGCAGCCATATGAGCTGCCAGCGCGTGGCGCCGAGCGACAGGATCTGCACGCGAATGCCTGGGTCGAGCTGGCCTATGCCCGACATGGTAAGCCCGGTGATGATGGGCAGGGCTATGAGAGTCTGGGCTATCACCATAGCTGTAGGAGTGTACATGAGGCGCAACGAGCCAAGGGGTCCGTATCTCCACAAAACGATGCTAACCCAGAGGCCCACTACCACCGGGGGCAGTCCCATGCCGGTATTGACTATGCTGGCTACCGCATCACGTCCGCGAAACCTTCCAAGGGCGAGGGCCGTGCCGAGCGGAACGCCTGTTGCCAGGCTGATCAGGGTGGCCAGGCCCGACACCTTCAAGGTAAGCAGGGCGATCTGGAATACACCGCGATCGCCCTTCACCAGTAGCCAGAAGGCCTGCGTAATACCTTCGGCAATGAGGTCCAAGGTCTACCTACTTTCCGAGATCGTCCACGTTCTTGCCGGCATCAGGGAAGAACAGAGGGTCTCCGTACTTGTCCACGCCGAAAGTGCTAATGATATTCTGCACTTCAGGCGATACCATGAATTCGACAAAAGCCAGCCCGCCAGGGCCATTCACCTTTGAGAACTTCTCGGGGTTCACCTGCATCACGTGGTAGATATTGAGCAAGATCGCATCGCCCTCAACTAGTATATCGAGGGCCAGGTTCTTCTTGAGGGCAAGGTAAGTACCGCGGTCGGTGAGTGTATAACCCTCTTTTTCCGATGCAATATTGAGCGTATGGGCCATGCCGGCGCCGGCTTCCACATACCACTTGCCGGAAGGCTTCACGCCCAGCTTGCCCCAGATCTCCTTCTCCTTCTTGTGGGTGCCCGAATCGTCGCCGCGCGACACGAACACCGACTGGCTGCTCTGAATTCTGGACAGCGCATCAGCAGCCAACTTCAGCCCGCGCACCTTGGCGGGATCGCCTGCCGGGCCTGCGATGACGAAATCGTTGTGCATCACCAGCCTGCGCTCAACAACATCGCCACTCTTCACCAGCGGGAGTTCTGAGCTGGGCGCATGCGTAAGCAGCACGTCCGCCTCGCCGCGACTGCCGAGAGCCAGGGCTTGACCGGTTCCGACGGCAATCGTCTTTACAATGTAGCCCGTCTTCTTCTCGAAAATGGGGATCAGAGCGTCAAGTAGGCCGGTGTCGGCTGTACTAGTGGTCGTGGCCAGGATTACCTCGCGGGCGGGGGCTGCGGCGCTCGCAGTGATGGTGAGGATCGCGAGCAACAGGACGGTAAGTAGGATACGCGTGACTGATCTGACAGACGATCTGGACAACATTAATACATCTCCTTTCCAAACGTGGGAGGCCTGCCAGTTTCCCGACAGACCCTCGAGCCGCCGGCCGTGGTACACATTGACTGCAATACACATCGCCACGCTCGCGACAACGCGAGCCGCGGCGCAACGCAGCATGGAGCAGCGCCGGCGACTACCGGCCAGGCGCCATCCCGCGTGGGGTAAGGCGCGCTGACTCGGAGGGTAGCCCAATATGTAGTTGTGGGCGAGGCACGGTGCCTGCTAATGCCTCTGTTCATAGTCTAGACGGGCTGGGAGGGCAAGTCAACCTTGCGTTGCAACTGCAACTCGCGATTGCAGCTCACCGCTCGCCTGAGTGAGTGCAACGATTGCTGCTCTCACGAGATACCTTCATTCCCTGACGATAGTACGGGTCTATGTGCTCAGCTTCTGCGTACAGTCTGTGGGCCAGCGGGGGGCTGAGACTATGTAGGGCGCATGGGAAAACCGGGAGAAGGGGAGGGCGCTTGAGAAGTCGGGCTGGCCCCAGCTACTGTCCCCGCATAGGCGAAGAATCGAGTCCGAGTAGCCATGCTTTCCTCGCGCTTCACCTAACAAGCAGCTTGCCCGCATCACGCGCAGCGCGAATTACATTACGATTCGACGTGTGTACCCTTATGCCCGAAACAGTCGCGAAGTCACCGTCATCAGTCAAAATCTGGCATGTACCGTCAGCGCGTGACGCCTCCAGCATAAGGATATCGTATCCGTCCATGGCGTCTGTCTTTAGTCTCGTTATTGCTGCATTGATGAGCCCCGGGTTAACTACCGCCTCAACACTCGACGACATGGAACGCACCTGGGCCCACGCCGCACTGATTTCGCTAACGACTCGCTGCCGATCAAGCGGGTGATTGTGGCGGAAGACCTTCGGTTCGATGGGACTGCCGCTCATTACGGACTTGATGTCGCGTTCAGTATTCTCGATAAGGTACGCCAATTCAGCAAACGACAGACAGCAGCAACATACTCTGGCGCCGGCTGCCATCGCGTTCTTCACGTAGAGTGGGTAATCTCTCACCTGGTATCGAGATGGAGATCTGGATGCTTGGCTGGCTCGTGAATAGGTAACCCAATACCAGACGTTAGTGTCCACCAATAGCGTGTCGTCGTGCCTGGGCAGATCGGTTCTGATGTCGACTACATCGGCCCTGACACTATAGGCTACAGTTCCCATCAGCATCCTCCGACTGCCTATCCATGACACTATCAACAGCCTCGCGCATTCTGGGATCAGCATAATACTGCCTAGAGTTCTCGATTACTCTGCGCAGCACTGTTGTGCCATCGCTTTCTAGATTGACGATCAAAAGGAGCCGGTTCAGGGTATCCGAATCCAAATCCCTGAAAAGCTGTCCCACTGCGGAATTGAAGAAGGAAGATGCGAAAACCCTGACTCCCGAAAAGTCCAGTGTGACGGGGACTCCCTTCGACAACAAGGGGTGTACCAGTTCATACACCTTTTCTCCATCTTCCAGCGTTATACAGTTCACGCCCGACACGTCGTGGACGCTCACCATATGCATGCTCATCCTCCTCTAGAATACCACGGTCTCATCGTCCTCGTGTTTGAAGCGGTAGTACGCCTCATCGCAGCGGAGAGAAATGTTCACCAGAGTACCGTCGAAGCCCGACCCGAGATCAGTGTACTGTTCTCCGCCCGGTTGTATGCAGCCCCAGCCGCATCCAGAGAAAACCTCAAGCCTACCGCTATTGAGGCCAATGAACTCTTTCAGCACGTCCAGACCAAGCCCTCGCCCCACTGTGCCGCGGCTAGTTGTTGTACCACGCTTGAAGGCCCACTTAAGGCATGCGGAGTCCTTGAGGGCCGGGTCTCCATAGAACCTGCGAACCTTTCCTGGTATACCTATGCCGAAATCTGCGATAGTGAAACACATTTCGCGAAGCCTGGGGTATAGTTGCCCACAGCTAACGACTCCAACCTCTGATTCGGAATGCTCGAAAGCGTTGGCGAATATCTCCCATATTCTGCCCGTGATAGCGTTCCTGAGCCTCGGGCTGAAACTGACCCACTCATCTCTTAGCCATTGATCCGAAATGTACTCCACGATGTCGTCGGCATTGGGCACAACGTCTTCCCGATAGCGAGCTGAGTTACCGGCCCAGGGACCAATACCAAAACCAAATGCTCTCAAGAATCCGTTCTGCGACAGATTCGTTTTCAGCCGGTCCCGCATGGTGGACACATCGAATCTGACTTGCATACCTCTCTGCTGTACCGAGCGCGCAAGCCCTCCCATGAAGACCACAGCGTTCTGGCGCAGGAAGCTGCACTGCGAGAAATCGAAAACGATATTCGAAGCTACGGCCAGCGTGTTACTGTAGAGGCGGAACAGCTTCAAGAAGTCGACGGCATCATCGTTCGCCGTAGGAACATATATGCGGATCTCGCTCACGTGCTGGACGCCTCCCCGCTGATGGGCACGCTACTAGGGCACTGCACCATTCTGCTGAACGCGAGACAACTTCAGTATACCACTACCATTACTGGCACGTAAAGGGTAATGCTGCCCTTCATCATGGTGTGCGGTTCGTTTCTGCTAGGGTTCGTCCTGTCACATCCCGCGGGTGCTTTACGGATACTAGGAGGACCACACGGCCAAGAAAACGAGGCACGTGGGAAGCTAGTCCCCGGTGCTGCGCCTCAGCAAGACATTCATCCCCGGCGAACTCCGGTCAGTTTGAACTCGCGCCGGGTTGTCGCGATACCTTCTCGCGCCAGCTCCATCAGGTAAACCAGGGTTCCGCTCTGTCGATCATAGGCGAAGAGGCGCTGGAACGAAGCACCCTCAAAGAGAAGGGCCAACAGTGGCTGACCGTCAATGTAGACGGGATTTTCAGGCACTGACACGGTCACGCCGGTGATGGCGTCTCTATCGAGCACTTGGCCCGGCTTGAGCACTGCCAGCGCCTCAGGAGGCAGGAAAATGCCGCCAAGCGGCACTACGGTCGACGTAACCGAATGCATCTCACCGCTCTTCATCCCGCTCAGATACTGTTCTACCTGCACCACGGCAAGAGTCGATTCAACGTGCACGATCCTGGCAAGCATCGTTGTCGGCATGGGAATGACGGACGAACCGTATCCCACGTTCACCATTGTCGATCCTTCGTATACAAGCTGAGTACCGACTTGGGCCCATGCCGGCACTGACCCGCCTGCCCAGGCAGGTTCCGTCTGCCGCACGGAGATGAACTCCATCACCATGCTGTTCTGCCTGGCTGTATCGAGGCTCCCCAAGGTCTGAATTCGGTACACGAGTATGCCTGTGGACTCATCGAAAACGCTAACCCTCCGCGACACGTCATCCGCAGCTTCGAATCTCACTGCTGTGATGGGCTTCCCTGCCATGGACGACGGCATGTGCGTGATAGCCAGATTAGCATTGGCCTGCCTCTCGGCAGTGGGCAGCACCGACGGATGCAGCCATACGTCCCCCGCTCCCGCCACCCCAACGACAAACCCTACGTCGCGCAGTGGCGCCAGACCGCCGCCGGAGATCACGCTGATCCCCAGAGCGGCAATGACTCGGCCGGCATCGGTCGATACGACATCGTAGTTGGCCACGCTCTCGCCCGCAGGCGTCGTGTCGCCTTCCCTTGTGTAGTATGACGTCGCGCGATCTCGATGCCGGGTTTACCCCTTTGTAGTTGAATACAGCCCCTCTCTGCTGATGAAGTATTTCGACATGGTGAAGAACAGGATGAACATGGGCAAGCTCGCCATCGCGGCGATGGCCATCATGATCCCCTCGTCGCTGTGGGTCTCTGCCATGAATTTGGTAATGTACAGCGGGATCGTCTTCATCTCTTCGCTCTGCACGGCAAGCAAGGGCCAGAGTAGGCTGTCCCACTGCGAACGGAAGGTCAGCACAGCCAGTGTGGCGATGGCCGGCCCGGCATTGGGAAGCACTATGCTGGCAAATATCCTAGGTTCGCTGGCGCCGTCTATTCGGGCCGCATCCAGCACTTCATCGGGGAATGTCAGCAAAAACTGCCTCATGAGGAAGATGCCAAAGGCGCTAGTCAGGAAGGGCACAATGAGCCCCGCATAGCTGTCCTGCAGGCCCATGCCCATGACCACCATGTACAGCGGGATCATGATGGCCTCGAAGGGGATCATCATCGTCGCCATGATGGTCATGAACACCACGTTGCGCCCCTTGAACTCGAATTTCGCCAGGCCGTATCCTGTCATGGACGATAGCAGCACTGTGGACGCTGTCACCGTCACAGCGACGATGAGCGAGTTCAGTGTGTTCCGAAGGAGTATGAAATCGCCCTCAGGCCCTCTCAGCCCATTCCAGAAGTTCTGCCAGTGTATATGATCGCTGAACCAGGGATACGGCAGCTTCATGATGTCAATCGCCGGCATCGTAGACGCCGTGAACATGAAGGCCAGCGGTATCAGGACCAGCGCACATGCTCCGATCAAACACAAGAGTATAAGAATGTCGGCTACCTTCGACCTACTCATGTCGTTCACACCTCTATTTCGCGCTTATCGGGCCCGGCTCTTCTGCCCGGTCATCAATCTAGAGCCGTCAGTCGTCGGCCTCTGTCCGGTCGGGCTGCCCGCGCGGGCTACATGTAGGTGACCTCCTCGGTCCTTGACAGCCTCAGTTGAAGCCACGTAAACACGAGCATGACCAGAAAGAGCAGCACACTCATGGCGCTGGCCCTCCCAATGCTGTGGTCCTTGATCGCAGTGTAGTAGATGTTCAGGGTGAGGACATTAATGGGCTGTCTGGGGGCCCCGGCCGTTGTAAATAGGTACTGCGTACTGAACGTCTTGAGGCACTGGATCATTGCCATGACCGATACTAGCAGCGTAGTGGGTTTCAGAAGCGGGAACGTGATGTGCCAGAAGTCCTGCCATCTGTCGGCGCCGTCGATCAGGGCTGCTTCGTGCAGAGTATGGGGGACAGCGCCGATCCCGGCTACGAAGATGACAGTGAAGTAGCCGACGTACTTCCAAACATACACGATGATTGTAGATAAGCGCAGCATTGCATCGTTGGAAAGCCAGTGGTAGTTGACCCCCGACGTACCAAACAAGAGATTGAGGCCCTGGTTGGCAAGGCCCCTGGGGTCGAAGATGAGCAGCCAGATCATGGCCGCCACCACCGATGAGAGCGCCGCCGGCGAATACAGCACCATCTGGTAGAACTTCTGGAACCTCTTGCGCGACATTATGAAGGCAGCCAGTATGAGGCTGAGCACCAGCAGCGGCACGAAGGTGCCGAACGTGAATATCGCTGTGTTCACCACAGACTCCTTGAACAATAGCGAACTGAAAAGATATGTGTAGTTGCCGAAGCCTATGAATGTTGGCGGTTTCAGCGACAACAGGTTCTTCCGGAAGAAGCTGAGATAGAAGGCGTTAAAGATTGGATAGAAGCTGAACACGGCGAAGAAGACTAAAGACGGCGTCACGAAGATCCATCCCCATCTGGCCTTCTTCTGCTCCATGCTGAACCGCTT
>DAOTAC010000098.1:0-7726 GCA_035382325.1 Bacillota bacterium
CGTCGATACTTCAGCGCTCTTCGCCCTACTCGGTTCGAATGACATCAATCATGAATCGGCATGGGGCATATGGGAAGGGCTACTCCGGGACGAAACGCCGCTTGTATGCAGCAACTACATCGTGGTCGAGGCCGCGGCCCTTGTTCAGAGGCGGATCGGGATGGAGGCCTTGCGGGCGTTTCGTGAATGCGTCTGTCCGATGATGGATGTCGAATGGGTTGATCGTGCCACACACGATTCGGCAGAGACCGCTCTCCTGACGGCAAATCGCCGGAGCCTAAGTCTTGTCGATTGCACGAGCTTTATCGTGATGAGGCGGCTGGGGATTGCTAGGGCCTTCGCGTTTGATGTTCACTTTGCCGAGCAGGATTTTATGTGTCTGCCCGAGATGCGCCTTCACGACCGATAGCTCACCAGTGCCTGATGAACCTGCCGAGTGCCTGCTTGAACAGGACATTTGCTCCCGCGAAGGCGATCGCCGCTGCGGCGAGCACGGCGGCAAGCAGGCCTGGGCCGGCATCGACCAGGCGGGCCGGGGCGTCCGCGATCAGCACGATGGGAATGACCCATGTGAAGATGGTTCGCATGGAGGCAGGGTACAGGTTCATCGGATACTGGCCGAACAACACGAGATCCATGGCGAAGCTTATCGCAGCCGACGACTGTTTGGTATAGAGCGACAGGGTCGCGGCCGCCATGAACAGGCTGTATGTTGCGGCGCCTCCGCAGGCGATACCCGCCACGGTGATGGCGGCATTGAGCACGGTGAGCCTCGCTCCGGCGCGCAACCCAATGAGGGCGATGGCGTAGCCTGAGAGCGCTCCCACAAGCTCCAAGGGCTCGAAGTTGGCGAAGGGCAGCGACACGCGGGGATCGGGCGCCAGCAACAGCAAGGCGTCAAGCTCGCCCCGGCGGATGTAGCGGGAGGCAAAGAAGACCGTCCAGGCGCCGAAGGCGTAGGCAAGGCCTGTTGCCCCCTGGAAAACGCCATAGACGTATGTGGCCAACCACTCGGAGCCCGCGCTGAGCCTGGACGAGGCGACCCAAACAAAGGCCAACCCGAGGAGCTGGTATAGTCCTGCCGACACAAGCCATATCCAGAACCCCGCCGCCGACAGTCTGTTTCGGCGGAATGCCACACGCATCAGGGCCAGCGCTGCCCTGGCATTACCCGCCATATACATCCAGGCGCGCGAGGCGCCTCCTCCACAGCGCGATCCCGATTCCGAGCAGGGCCGCGCTCCAGATGATCTGAGGATACATGCTGCTCACACTCGCTCCCAGGGCAATGGCGACTGAAGTATCGGCAAGATGAACAAAGGGAAGGACGCGTATCACCCGCTGAACCCAATCGGGATACAGATAGACTGGGATCAGGGCCCCGGACGCCAGCTGCGTAACGAACACCCTCAGCTGAACGGCGGCTTCGCCTTGCTTAAGAGCTGCCCCGATCGCGGATGAGATGAGCGCGATCCCTGTCGACGCCAGCCATACGAAGATGAGCGACGCAGCATAGAGCGCTGCACCCTGCAACGACACCCTGGGCATGCCTCCGAACAGGAGGGCGGCCACAAGCACACCTGGGAGGGTTGCGGCAGCCGACGCGAGCATACCGGCGAATGACCGGGCCATGATGAACGCCAATGGATAGATGGGTGTGATGACGTCCATCATGAGCGAGCCGTTCATGTAGCCGTCTATCAGGAATCGCTCGAGAAGCTGCCCCCCGGAGCAGGCGAACGCCGTGCGCGCGAGCGCCAGGTAGCGGAGGGCATCGCCTGAGGGATCCAGGCCTCGCAGAAAGGCGAACTGTGCAATCAGCAGGACAGTTGATCCCAGGGTCCGCATCACGAAGTCCCACACCGGAGTTGTGCGTTCCTTCGCCAGAATGGCGGCTATGTGCAGCAGCCTGATTCCGGTCGCTTTGTCAAGTCCCTGTGGCCTCGCCCCGAACCCGTTCATCTCCCACGACCCTCCCTCCGTCGATGGTCACGATGCGATGGGCGCATTCGAGGTCATCGGGGCGATGGCTGATCATGCACACAGTTGCCCCGTCCGTGCTCAGCTCGTCCAGCAGCGCCAGGAACCTAGGCATGTACTCCGAATCTAGGGCCTCCGTGGTTTCGTCCAGCAGAATGAGGCTTGGCCCGTGAAGCAGAGCGATGGCGAGCTCCGCCCGGGCACGCTGGCCCTGGGAGAACTCCCGTGGGGGCCGGTTCATGAGGGCGCCCAGGCTGAGGCGGTCGACGAGGCTATGCATGCGGCCTTCCCAGTGCGCGCGGGGCATGGCGAACAGCTCGCGGCGGAGGATGAACGAGTCGATAAGAGGCAGGTCGGGGAGGAGGGACGTCCGGCGTGAGCTGGAATACGTGATTCTCCGCTTGAACTCGGGGTCGAAAAGGTTGGGCGGCTTGCCGAAAACCAGCACAGCCCCGCTCACCGGCGTATGAACCCCGCACACCGCTCGAAGCAGGCTGGACTTGCCCGATCCGTTAGGACCTTTGACTCCGACTATCTCGCCCGGGTTGATGCTGAGGGTGATATCATCGAGCGCGCGAATCCGCTGCGTGACCCTGCGCATTCGCTCGTAGCGCCAGGATTCGTATTCGATACACACGTGGTCGAACTCAACGGAGTGTTGCATATGACTCAACACTGCCTTCTCTCGATTTCGTTGATCATCTGAGTCAGTACGTCTAGAAATGCGCCGGTATCCTGTCTGAAGGATGCAACCATCTCTGGAAGACTCTCTATCAGCCCCTGCATCCGATCCCACATGAGGCTTCTGTCGTAGCCATGGCGCACGAAGTGCCGGAATCCGCGGTAGCGGTCGAGATCTCGCATGGTAGACTCAGAGATTACCGCAGGCCGCAGCCCTTCGATTTCACGCGATGCCAACCGCAGAAGGTCGATGTGCCAGCTTTCGCCCGCTGTGTCGAATCCATTGAGCGTCCTGGTGATGCGCGTCAGTATCTGTTCTACGGCCTGGTAGAAGTCGTGTAGATACAGGGCCAAGCCACTTTGCACTACCGGCGATGGGACTTGGTCAGGCGCGACAGCCAGCATGGCTTCTGAAACGGCCTCTCCGATTTTGTCAATGGCTTCGAGGTCGCTCGCAATCTCAGCCTTCAGCAGGAGTAATCGGCTGGTGCCCACCTTCCTCATACAGAACCACCCCCTCAAGGCCTATCCGTTCCGCCAGAGACGAACTGGCGCCGTCTAGCATGACCAGGTCGACAGGGATGTCAGTGAGGGCGTCCACCGCGGACCAGAGGCGCCAGTACTCCGCCCAGGAGATGCCTCGGACCGCAAGATCGATGTCGCTATGGAGATGGAATCCTTGCCCGCGTCCGAGCGAGCCGAAGAGTACGACCTTTGTGGCCCCAGCGTCAGCCAGCAGCGCAGCGGCCTGCTTTGCGACCTCCAGTGCCCGCGTTCGCCTCTCTTCGCACGCCTGAAGCCGACGCCTCTCCCTGCGGATGTACCCGTCGACATACGAACGCACGTCCATCTGATCCTGCCTCCCAGCCAACCTTATCCATATGGTAGCATATCCTCTGCGCCGATGCCATGAACCGCGAATCGAGCCCTGCGCTTGTGTTCTTGTGGACGTTCGACAGCCTCTACGAAGCGCATGCATTGCGGAGCACTTTGGAGTCGACCATGCAGCGCTGCTATGAAGGTTGAGGCAGTGCTAATATCTTGGGGACCGTCTTGTGGCCTAATCTTCCAGTTCAAAGAGGCTACCCTCGTAATCCTTCACGAAGTATCTCTTGCCTTTCTGGACTATGGTATGGCCTTCAGCCTCAAGACGAAGCTTTTGACCGTCTATGCCCTCCGGATACTTCTCATTCAGTTCGCCGTCTTTTTTGAGAGTTCTCCAGTAAGGAGTCGTGTCAACATCGCGCTCAACCGAAGCCTTGGCTGCGATGTTTATGAATATGCCTGCTGTCAAAGGGCACGTGTTGTCGGCTCCATGCTTCTTCGCCAGATAGCTCCTTATGTAGTCGGATGTGATGACCTTGCCACTGGGCACTCTTTTCATGACTTCGTCATAGGCCAGCGGGGAGCGATTAGCAGTCTCGTTCCACCGTACATTGAGATCGCCCTTGGATCGGTGATTTCGGTAATCTTAGGCATGTCCTTGCTATCCTGAAGTTTCTGGTTATAGGACTTCTTCGCCATACAGGACCAACTCCTTTCTTGTTGGCCGCATACTCCGGATTGCTGCGCTCAGGCGGCAATCCATCGCAAGTGGCCGGCGCCGGCTCGCCCATTCGCGTCAGAAGAACACCTGAACCGGGATCCCTATGTTAGCTGCCGCCGCAGCCTCAGAGACTGTGCTCCGCAGACGATCCAGGTAGTCCTGGGGTGAGGACCTGTATGCCCGGAGCGCTTGGACGGCTTCCGGGCGCGATATCCTGGCCAGTCCCGCCATCGCCGCTGGGTACAGGTTCAGCCGGTCGACGCCGATTCTGGACACCCCGGCTTCTCGAGCGCGCTTCATCACGGCGGCGAGCGCGGCGGGCGAGTCGCCGTAATGGGGCAGAACTGGGGATATGAAGACCCAGGTCTTGATTGACTGGCTTGCCAGTTGCTCCAAGGCCTTCAGCCTGGCGCTGGGCGCGGACGCGCCTGGTTCGATCTGTCGCGCTAGGTCATCATCGAGCGTCGTGACGGTCATGCCCACTTCGCTGCCTGGCAGATCTCGAAGGATGGGGATATCCCTGGCTACCAGCGCCGATTTGGTCAGAATAGACACCTCGGGCGCGAGGGGGTTCGCGGCGTTGGCGAGCGCCTTAAGGCATGCGCGCGTCAGGCAGAGAGAAGCTTCGACCGGCTGGTACGGGTCCGTGACGCTGGAAAGCAGCACAGTGGGGCGACCGGCGGAATCGAGCGAATCGGGCGTGGCGGGTTCCTCGGGTGACTCGGCCAGCCCGGGCGATCGGCTAGACTCGCGCGAAGCGGGCTTTGCCGATTCGCCGAGGCCGGCGAGGGACGGTTGGATGAGCTTCTCTGATCTGCGATTGCGCGTTGACTTGCGTCGGATTTCCTTCTCCAGAACCTCGGCGATGTTCACTTTTGCGTCGACCCACGTGCCCCAACGGTCGGTGTGTCCGGAGAATCTAGTCATGAAAGACGCATAGCAGTACACACAGGCGTGCGCGCACCCGGTGTACGGGTTGAGGGCGTAACGGGCTCCGGGAATCCCTGTCCGGGTTAGGGCGGACTTGCACACAACCTCGCGGACCGTCACCCCATTGGGATCTCACGTCCTTTCGCGAATACCAGAGTTCTCTGCGCCTGGCCGCATTCCTTTCGCATGAGGCTAATCATCGCACCAAGATGAAGAACATCCGAAGATCACTAGGATGGCGTGTTGTGGATACACCCCATATATGGGAGAATTGAGCCAGCCGGAGAGCCCCCCATTTCGCAGACGGGAGATGGTTTGACCATGGCCGAATACGCCATCGAGACGATTGGCCTTGGAAGGCGGTTCGGACGCATCGAGGCTTCGACCGACGTGTCGTTGACTGTGCCCACAGGCGAGCTGGTTGGGCTGATCGGACCCAACGGCGCCGGCAAGACCACGCTCACCATGCTGCTTCTGGGGATACTGAGGCCGTCAAGAGGGAAGGCGCTTGTACTCGGGGCAGATGCGACCTACGAGTTTTCCAGAGTCGGAAGCGCCGTGGGTGTGGTGCTGGATGTACATGGCCTGTATGAGGGCCTTACAGCATTCCAAAACCTACTCTTCTTTGGCGAGCTGTTTAGCTTGTCACGCGAGGCTGCGAGCCAGAGGGCCAGTGAACTGCTCAGGGTGGCAGGTCTCTGGAATCGTCGACACGACCGAGTGGCCGCGTATTCCAAGGGGATGAAACAGCGTCTTGCCATCGCTAGATCTTTGATGCACCACCCCAGACTGCTCATAATGGACGAACCCATTTCCGGTCTTGACCCCGAGTCACGCAGGGCCACCAAGGATCTCCTGAACCTCCCACGACTGAAGTCGTGGGAGGTTCAAGCATTAGTCCGTGACGCAGCCGAGCTCAGGGAAGCGCCGGCTGTCATCCTCGACCTGAGGTCAAACGGGGGTGGGAGCGACTGGTACCCCCTGGAGTGGGTGAGGCGGTTCGCCGGCGCTGATGTGTGTCCAGCCGGCTTTGACGCTCAGCTGGTGACGAGCGCAGCTGCGAAGATGCTCCAGAACACGGCGTCTTCCTTAGGGGCAGTGCTGCCCATGGTCGACGATTCGGCTGGGTTGGCAGATGTACAATCGTGGCTCGCCGGCATGGCTGATCTGGATAGGCCCGGCTGGGGCCGGGTATCTGCTGCCGAGAGCGTCAGGGCAGAGAACGATACACTCCTCGTCGTGCTGATCGACTCATACATCTACTCTGCCGGCGAGAGCTTCGTCGGATTCCTGCGCCAAGTCGATGACGTGGTGTTCGTGGGCACGAACACTTACGGAGCGATGCTCGCGGGCAACGTCGGCGTGTGCCTGCTTCCCAACTCCAGGCTCGAATTGTCATGCGGCAGTCTGATATCGCTTGGCGAAGACCTGTGCAACTACGACGGTCGTGGCCACACACCCGACTTCTGGGTTCGGCCTGACGAGGCCCTGGAGAGAGCAGTCAAGTAGATTCATACTGTGCTGGCAGGCGGGCGGGAGCGCTAATGACTGATGGGTTGCGGGCAAGAAACCCGGCAGAGAGCCGTCTTTCGAACTACTTATGGCCGGTGACTGAGACCACCCAGTTCCACACCTCTTCAGCATGTGCCAGGGCTTGCTTATATTCGTCTTCGCCCACGGGTTCCCAGTCGCCCGGATACCGGGTGGTCACGGCGTAGTCCGACAGGAGCGCGGCCTGTTCCACTTGAGGCGGCACGGGCATCCCGCTGCTTTCCTTGATGATCGACAAGAGGTAGCCAACGGAATGGGTTCTAGGCACATCCAGGCCTGAGTACACCAAGAGGCCCTTCAGGGCCTTCTCGGCAGCCTGTTGCGCGTCGAAGCAGATATCTTCGTACAGGATGTCCTCCGACTGGCGGCCAAGCCTGGCGCGCGCGAGGTTGCTTTCTGCTCTCTGGATCCATGCCCGCCATGGCTCACCGCTCATAGACCACGCGTCCTTTGAGGGCTTCACTGTAGATGAAGCCGGGAGTATTTCGGTATTTCTCGATTCTGTCGGGATCTTCCACAATCACGTCAACTGGGGCCGGGATATCGGCGAGTGCAAGGTAGATCGCCTGCGCCAGGCGCCTGCGGTGGGTTACGCCCCGCTTTAGGACCAGGATATCGTAGTCGCTTGCTGCAGTGCTCTTGCCCTGGCCTCTTGACCCGAACAGGACTATGCGATCTGGCTCGGCAGTCTCGACTATCCTGTCTATGATTGCCTGAAGCACATCAGCCATACGGCTCACCTCCGGGTTGGACGCCGCTCCACTCTCTAGCCTGATGCTACCATCCCGAGATATCGGCGACAATACTCCGACGGCTCAAGCCGTGAACCCCTTTTGCTCCAAATACCTTCGTGTACAGGGCGGGGCAATGCGTGATCGGGTCAGCCCGATCGGGTATCGCGTTTGAACGCCGTAGGCCGTCAGGTCTGAGCACTGGTCGGCTATCTTGCCAAACCCGTTGTGTGTCTCCAAGCAGAGTTTGCACAGCTCATCGCTTATTCGCTCTTCCATATCAGCATTCCCACCGCTTTCAGCATAG
>DAOTAC010000099.1:0-7647 GCA_035382325.1 Bacillota bacterium
CACAAGAGCAGACGGCGCCTTCACCCTTCGAAGTAGGTATATGTCGGCCGGACGCGCCTTCCTGGTATTCGGGCCAAGGCGCTGCACAAGTTGGGCCTGGATGCGCACGGCCAACGCTCTGCCCTCGTCGGAGACCGGATTGTAGAAGACCTGAGCCCCCGACCACTGGGGCTCGGGGAAGCTATTGGAGTGTATCGTCACGAAAATATCGGGCGAACTGGCGTTTACCAGCGTTGCGCGGCGCTCAAGCTCGGCTCGCTTGCGCGAACCGGTGATGTCTTCTCCGTCGTCAATCAGATCATGGTCGGCCTCTCGCGTCATGACCGTGTATACCGCAGCGCGGCCCAGAAGCGCGCGAAGCTCCAGCGCGATATGGAGGTTAATGTGCTTCTCGCGGATCCCGCTTTTCCCCCGAGCCCCGGAGTCGGGTCCGCCATGCCCGGCATCAATGGCCACAGTCCGCCCTGATACGATGTCTCTTGCAGGGGCAATGACGGTCACCGTGTAGGTCGCGAGCAAATACAGAATGACGCCTACAGCAACCACGGCGGCCATAAGCGCGCAGGTTCTCTGGGAGACGAGTACGATAATACGCGGTCTCACGGAGCAGACCTCCAGAGGCCAAGGCTCGCGCCGCTCGCGGCCTCAGCCATTTGGAGGATATGCCCCGGACCAGCCCGCGATGACCGTCATGCTCAAACGCCTATCGCGTCGCCCGGATTACCCGATACCCTCCTCCTATCTCCGGTTCGTCGGCATTTCCGAATGCCTCACAGATGAAGACCCGCAGCGAGCCTGCGCCCTGCTTCGTCCTTGCCACTGCGTAGAAGCGTCCGCCCTCGTTTAGGTGGTCTCGAGCTTCTTCAACCAGCCTGTAGACGACGGACTTGCCCGCCCGGATCGGCGGGTTCGTGGCGATGACGTCGAACTTCCTGCCCCTGACTGCTGCAAGACCATCTCCACATACTACTATCGCGCGGCCGGCGCCGTTGGCCAGGGCATTGGCGCGAGCCAGTTCGCAGGCACGCTCGTTTATGTCAACCATCCATACCTCACGGCGCGGCTGTGACAGAGCCGCCACGATTCCCACTGGTCCCCAGCCGCATCCCAGGTCCAGAAAGGACTGTCCGTCCTCGTCCTGAATCGCCTTGATCAGCTCAAGAGTGCCGCGATCCACGCGGCCTTTGGAGAATACGCCTGCGTCAGTCTGGAAAACCAGTTCGCGTCCGTCACGCATTCGATAACGCACTGCCTGGGGCTGACGGGCGGATGTGGGAGAGGGTGTGAAATACTGCTCGGCCAGCGCGCACACCTCCAAGTTGACTGTAGTGCTTGTGCGTGATTCTCCCGAGTAGTTCCACACCCCTGCCGGCCCATCCTCCACTCTCCCACAAGGCGCTCCCCGCAAGACGCCGGGCTCTACATCGTCAGGCTGCCCTCGGATGTCTTGATGAGCTGCAGAACCTTCTCCTCCTCACCGCTTACGGCATTGATGTACACGAAGAAGTCCTCACCGAAGGAAGTCCCGCGAAACTCCCAGCAGAAGGCCTCGGGAGTAGCCACTGTCTCGACGGGAATGACCGCGAGGCGCGGCGGCGCGCTAACTGTGAGCGCAGGGCTTAGGAGTTCCTTTGCCTCATCCGCCTCTATCGAAGGCTTCGGCAGCTTGCGCGTATGATGCGACGTGAGGAACCCCAGCGCGTCATAGGAGAGTATGTCCCCGTTGTCCAGCGCGACTTTGACCTTCACCATATCGGGGTAAACATACGCTCCGTTCTGAACGAACACGAAGGGAATGACCGCGACATCGCCGACCTCCGACGCGAACGTCGGCTTCATACTGGTCATGCCGACCTTCGACAGGAAGTCGCTGGCTCGGGTCACCGCCGCCTCCAGATCGATCTTCTTCGGATCGATGTCTCTCGATATGTTCATGAGCACTACATGCCCGCCAACCTTAGTCACATCAACCACCGCGTCAGGTTTGCCGCTTTTCTTCGGCGCTTCGAGACTTACGCGATAAGCAGGCATCTTGCTATCTATCTCGCCCTGTATTTTGCCTGTATGGGCCGAGGCATCAAATGGAACAAACTTGCGGGCTATCTCGATCGCCTGCGTGGCATCGATCGGGGATCCCGTGACCCCAACAGGCTCCCTCTTCTCGATATGGTCCGAGAAAGGACCATCATATATCAGCGTAGGGAAGTGCTGCACAGACTCGTCGACTTTGGTGAAACCGTCGGTCACTGTTTCAGGCGTCGACTTGGATCCGGATTTAGCCGGCACTTCCTTCTTCGCCTGCTCCGCCACACGGACCCAGTTGATCCGACCGGCCGAAGCCTCAGCCTCCATGCCCGCAAGTCCCTTGGCCAGATCTTCCGACTGCTCCTTCATCTTGACGAGCCTATCCCAGTCATCGTCGCTCATCATCTGCTGATTGGCCACCTTGCGCGCTGTCACGAAAGCGAAATCGCTCACTTGCGTAAGGAAGGCCGATGTCCTGGCCAACACCTTGTGCGTCACCGGCAGGCTATTCAGGTTGGCCTGAGCGTTGCTGGCCTCGCGCCATACATCCGACAAAGCGCCTACTCTAAGGCGCGGCGAACCCGATACCAGGCTCTTGGAAAGCGCCACCCGCACATTGTCCACATTGCCCAGAAGGTCAAAAAAGGAGTTGAAATACTGGTTTCCTACAGCGACCTCCAGTCGCCTCCTGGTGCTCCACTGCGCGTACCCAAAGACCAAACTTGCAATGAGCAATACGAGCAGAAGGCCCGCCGGCCAGTTGGCTCCGGTTCCCCCCGGTCTGGCTGTGTCGCGTCCGGTCGTGCCCAGGCCCTGATCTCCGCCCTCCGCTACAGCGCCCATGTCGTCCCCTACGTTACTGATCTCGTCTGCCATGTACGACAGATACCCCCTTTACCGAGCGAATACGTGCTGGCCTATGCGCACGGCTATGCTCCTGCTCCATATCCACCCCGATACCGGCTTGGAAGGGTTCCAGAAGAACACGCACCCATACGTGGGATCATATCCATTGAGCGCATCTCGGGCAGCTGACACTGCCTGGCGGCTTGGGCTTCTCTGCCATATCAACCCGTTGGATACAGACTCGAATGCGCCCGGTTGGAAGATCACTCCCGACATGGTATTTGGAAACTTCGAGTCTTTGACCCTGTTGAGCATTACCGCGGCGACAGCCACCATCCCCTGGTATGGCTCTCCTTCGGCTTCAGCACCCACCAGACGAGCGAGAAGGTTAGTGTCGCCTGCCCGCCCTTGCGCATCACTGCGCCATACCAGGGCGACTCCGATCACAGCAGTCACGATCAGCACCGTTGAAACTGCTATCAATTTCCGCTTCATTGCCCAGCTCATCAAGTCTCCTCCTAGCGGGAAACCGTCTATCGCGCGAACACATGCTTTCCGATCTGCGTCACTATATTCCTGGTCCAAATCCACCCCGACACGGGCTTGTACGGGTTCCAGAAGAAGATCGATCCATAAGTGGGATCGAATCCGTTCACCGCGTCTCGGGCCGCGGCGTACGCAGTCGCGTCCGGGGTTCTGCGCCAGTAAAGCCCGTTGGAGACCGACTCAAGCGCGCGCGGCTGGAATATCACGCCAGAGAGCGTGCGCGGGAACCGCGGGTTCTTCAACCTGTTCATCATGACTGCCGCTACGGCCACCTGACCGCGGTAGGGCTCACCGTGCGATTCGGCAGCAACCGCGCGAGCTAAAAGATGCACTGTGGCAGATCTGGACGGCGTCGCGTACGCCGCCGGCGCCCGGGCTGCGGTCGCCACCGTGTAGCCAAATCCCAATGCCCGCCAGGTCTCCCCGCCCACAAGGCCGTCGACATGCAAACCGTTTCGTCGTTGAAAAGCTACTACTGCTCTGTACGTCCGAGCGCCGTATATCCCGTCCACATAGCCACGGTAGTAGCCCCATTCAGAAAGCTTCCATTGGACGAGCCTGACAGATCGTCCCCTTGTGCCCCAGTACAGCGTGGGCCTCGTCTCAGCCGACGCCAGCCCAGGCGCTAGGAGCACCACCACTACTGCGAGGGTGAACGAGAATGCCAAACCCAGAATCCGCTTATGCAGGTTCATGATACAGATGCACCCCTGTCTGGTTGGATGACGCACTGTGCTGCCACTATTCTCCCTTGGATTTGCGCCGCGTATTCGCCTTGGGACAGGCAGCGCAACACCTTACAGGAACCCGCGTGAAGCCGTTATAGCGCGAGAATCGAAGACATGGGGAGCTCTAGCCCTACCGTTCGCCATTCGCGCTTCAAGGCGCTCAGTGCGGGTTCTTCCGGACATCGACTGGGGCAGCCTATGGAGCTATTATCAGCTTAAATCGGGCGCCAAGCCCCAAAATCGCACGGGGAGCTGTTTGCGAAGATGATTAGCTCCGTAGGGATTACTTTCAACCTGAAGAAGGACTTCCCCACCCGAGGTGGGGAAGACAGCCACCCTCCAGACCTGGCGGCAGAGTGCGAAGAGGAAGAGACCGTCGACATGCTGGCATCCTCCCTAGCACGGCTCGCACAGAAGGTCTTGCTGTTCCCCCATAACCCCGACATGCTGGATAAGTTGGACCAGTCCCGCCCCGATCTGGTATTCAACATCGCCGAAGGCTGGTTCGGGCGTAACCGAGAGTCTCTCATACCTGCCCTCCTGGAGCTTCTGCACATCCCGTTTACCGGATCAGATGCTCTGTCTTTGGGTATCGCCCTCGACAAGGCTATGGCCAAGAGAGTGGTATCCACCGCGGGCATCAGAACCCCCCGCTGGCGCAAGGTCAGCTCTGCCAGGGAAGCAGCGCAGGTAGATCTCGCGTTTCCGGTATTTGTCAAGCCCAACTTCGAGGGTTCAAGCAAGGGGATCCGCAACTCCTCCAGGGTCAACGACCATAAGGAACTCGCAGAAAAGGTTGAGTGGATAGCCCAGACCTATGGCCAGCCGGCGCTGGTCGAGGAGTTCCTTCCAGGTCGGGAGTTCACTGTCGGAATCATCGGAAACGGGCGACCGCATGTCCTGCCGGTGATGGAAGTAGTCCCGGGCGACCGAGATAGCGCTGATCACGACTTTGTGTACTCATATGAGACTAAGAGCGGCAATCTCGAACGATTCCGAGTGCCGGCGCCCATTTCTCCTGAGCTTGCGGCCGAGATCTCCGAAATGGCGGTGGGGGTGTTCGAGACCATAGAATGCCGAGATGTGGCAAGAGTCGATTTTCGGCTGGACTCCGAAGGACGCCCCAACTTCCTGGAGATCAACCCGCTCCCCGGCATGTCCAAGGTGAGCCTCCTGCCTCTGCAGGCAAAGGCTGCAGGAATGGACTTCGATGACCTAGTGGACTGGATTGTCAGGTCTGCGTGGACGAGGTACTACCACTAGTCACACGCAGGCGCGATTTGGTAGCTTGCGACCCGTGCCACTGCCGCTAACGGCTCTTCTGAGATGGCCATAGCGGACGCCGGGTCGTTTGTTTTTCTCGGCCCATTCCTGCATGCGCAGGAATCTTCGCATAGCTGTCAAATAATCAAGGTGCATTTCATGCCACAGTTGCCATGGGCTTCAGGCGAGAAATAGCCAACTCCTAAGGAGGGACTGCACCTTGAAGCGCACGCGTCATGCCGCGTTACTTGCACTGATCGCATGCTTGCTGGCGGTCATAGTCTCAACCCAAGCGGGCGCGCAGGCAGCACTTGCCGGCGAGAAGACCTATATTGAGCTGATTTTGGACTCGTCCATCAGCATGAGCGCCTTTGTCGAAGGCTGGAAATCCAGAATGGACGTGGCCAAGGCAGTCATGGAGCAACTCATCCGCGACCTTCCGGACGACCCCAATCTCATGGTGGCGCTCAGGATCTACGGAGCTGAGCTCAGGCCGAACCTTACGCCGTGCGAAGATACGGTGTTAGTTCAGCCCTTCGCCCCCGTAGCCAAGGCACGACAGAACATGATCGACCAAGTCAAGTCGATGAAAGCCAGGGGCATGACCCCCATCGCCCTCTCCCTGCAACAGGCGGCGAAGGACTTCCCCGACAAGAACGCCCGCAACATAATCGTTCTGATCACCGATGGCGAGGAAAGCTGCGGCGGCGACCCGTGTGCGGTGTCCGCCAGGCTGCAAGCGGATGGATTCGTCATGAAACCATATGTGGTAGGGTTTGCCCTGAAACCGCAGGAAGTCGAGAAGGTTCGCTGTATCGGCGAGTACTACACTGCCTCCGATACAGCATCACTCAGGAAAGCTCTCGCAACCATCATGGCCCGCGCTGTGGCCCCTGCTCAGATAGAAGTGCAGGCATGGGCGGGCGCGATGAATGTGACAGGTCAAGCCGAAATTGAGATCGTGAAGTCCACAGGCGAGATCGTGCAGTCGACCCGCCCCGCGCTGGACCCGTCGGTCGTGCGCGCGCAGGTGGACGAAGGCCAGTACATAGTGCGCGGCCGACTCCTCGTTGGCTCGCAGATACTGACGGCTCAGGCGGCAAGCATCACTGCCAAACCCGGCCAGACCAGCGTAGTGAGGTTGGACTTCGGGTCGCTGGACGGCAGGGTGCGCGTGACCGCCCGCGCGTCCGGGCAGGATGTGAGTGACCGCGTGGATATCCGGGTGCTCAGGGCGGGAAAGCCAGTGGCTTCTAGCTGGGCCGGGATTCCGCCCACCGCGACGCTGCCGGCTGGCGACTACACAGTCGTCGTCACCCATAGGCAGTATCCTGAGCTCACGAAAACAGCAACGGCCACGGTGCAGACGGGTCGGGATACGTACGTCGACGTCGACTTGGGCGAATTGCCGGCGACGCTTGAGGTGACCGTGACATACCGGGGCGCGATCATGTCGAACCTGTGTCAACTGAGCGTGCTCGCTCCGGGACAGGCGACGCAGGTGATACGCAACACAGCGGATGGACGCGTGTTCCGTTGGACTTCGACGCCGGGGATGTATGACCTCAATGTGATGTACCGAGATGTTGTCACAGCCGAGAAAGCGGTTCGCGGCGTGCAGCTGGCGGGCGGCCGAACAACCAGCATCACAGTGAACCTGGATGATCTCCTCGGCGCTCTCAGAGTGCGCGTGGTAGCCGGCGGGCGCGATGTGACCGCTGACTCGAAGGTGATGGCGGCAGGACGCGACGGCAAGACCGAGTTGCCGTTTGCGGGCGGTATGCGCCAGGCGCTCGTGATTTCTGGTGTATACGCCGTAAGCGCCATCTACCGCGACACCGAAAGCGACATGCATGAAGCATACGTCAAGCCGGGCGATACGACGGATCTGACCATAGAGGTGAAGTTGCCCGGGCGGATCGCGATAATCCCCACGATCGAAGGCAAGCCCATGAGGCCCGATAGACTCCGGGCGTGGGCGTATCTTGACGGTGCTTCAGTCGGCAACACTGTGGTGCAGTCGGATAGAGTCGAGATAGTCGTGCCCGAGGGCAAGTACAACGTGGTCGGCGAGATATCCGAACCATTCGCTCAGCGCAGGGAGTCACCTGGGGTCCAGGTACGGGCCGGCGAAACGGTTCAGGTCAAGATGAACTTCGACCCGGCAGGGCTGCTGCGGATCAAGGTCATAGCAGATGGAAAGCCAATTCTGGCCAGAGCGTGGGTGCACTTCTTCGGC
>DAOTAC010000100.1:0-7598 GCA_035382325.1 Bacillota bacterium
CCGCCTGCCTTTGGCGGGCGATCGCCAGCCCCAGCTGGACCGCATCGTGTGCCGGCGTCTTCACGTAGGCCTCCGGCCCCGGCTCAGCGATCGTTCCCGGCCCCAGCCCCGACCCCGCCCGTCGCCTCAGCGCCCCGGCTTCCCATACCGCGCGCGCAGCAGCCGCCAGGGCTTCAGGATCGGCAGCCCCCGACCTGGTATGCGCGGCGGCTGTGGCCACCACCACGTCGAAACAAGGAGCAAGCGCCTGCATCATCTCATCTACGCGCTTGTCGCGAGACGAAGCTACAACAAGAACCCTGGGTCCCGTGCCCGGGAGAACGCGTTCAACAGTAGCGGCCAGTGCTCTGGCTCCGTCGGGGTTGTGCGCACCATCCAGGATCACCACAAACGGAGCGCTCGCTACTACCTCGAATCGACCGGGATTGGCGGCCTGGGCGAGGCCTCGGCGGAGATCATCAACAAATACGCACGCCGACGTCTTTCGGGCTCCAGCCAACACGCCCAGGGCTGCTGCGGCAGTGGCACAATTGGAGGCCTGATGCCGGCCGACAAGGCCCGTGGTGGCTCGAACTGGGCCGAATGACGGCAGATCCATGTCGATGGTAGTGCCGTTCATGTCGATTGATACGACATCGAAGCCCACATCCCTGCCCAGCAAGGTCAGCGGCGCACCCGCGCGCCGCGCGGCGTCCTCCAGCACCCTCGTGACCTCGGGTTCCTGCGGGCCCACTACAACCGACACGCCGGGCTTGATGATGCCCGCCTTGTCCGACGCGATCTCGCCTAATGTGTTCCCAAGTTTGTCCATGTGGTCCATGGCTATATGGGTGATCACCGACACTTCCGGAGTAATGACGTTGGTGGAATCGTACCTGCCCCCAAGCCCCACTTCGACCACGGCTATTTCCACTTCTTGGCTTGCGAACCACTGGAAGCAGGCTGCTGTGGCGACCTCGAACTCAGTGGGCGCTCCGATAGAGGGGTCGCCCGCAAGGCGCTGCACCGCCGGCGCAAGTGAAGTAATGAGCGCGGCCAGCTCGCGCCCGGGTATCTCCTGCCCGCACACGCGAATGCGCTCGGTATACCTTTGGAGGTGAGGAGACGTGTACAGCCCTGTCCTAAAGCCTGCCGCCCTTAGTACGGATTCTATCATCACCGCCACTGAGCCCTTGCCGTTAGTGCCGGCTATGTGCACGTGCTTCATCCGCTGCTGGGGTTGACCTGCGAAATTTAGCAGCGCGTCGGTGCGTTCGAGGCCTGGCTTCACTCCGAACCTGGCCAGGGCGCCTAAATACTCCATGGTCTCGTCATAGTTCATCCATCATCACCTGCGCCGCTTGACGGCGCGTATCCAGTCTCGCCATCGGCCACAGCCTGAGCCGCGTGGCATGCCCAATCGCATTCCGATTGTAGCAGGCACCGAGAGCAGGCAGGACGACCTGCCTTGCAGGTCTTGCGTCCATGGGTCACCATGTTCATGTGCAGCTGATACACGATGTCGTCGGGCACCGCTGGCATCAATAAGGACTGGGTAGCTGCAGGACTTCTGGTGGACACCAACCCCAGCCGGTTGCTGACGCGGTGGACGTGGGTGTCTACTGGGAAGACTGGCCGACCCAGCGCGAACAGGAGCACACAGGCGGCGGTCTTCGGGCCCACCCCAGGCAGCGATGTCAGGTAGTCGAAGGCGTCAGTGTCTCCCATGTCCCTGAGCGCGGCCAAGCTGATGGAACCGAAGTCCGCCTCTATCCTGCGCAGAGCCTCGCCAATGCGGGCAGCCTTGATATCGGCCAGCCCGCCCATGCGGATTACGTCTGCGACACGCGTGGGCGGCGCCAGGGCCAGCTGCTCCCATAAGGGATAGGCCGCCCTGAGCGCCGCGTAGGTCCTATCGGAATTAGCGTCCGACGTATTCTGGGTGAGAATGATGTGCACCAACTCGCCCACGGGGTCGCCATGAGGCCTCAAGAGCTTGGGCCCATACATCTTCGCCAGAATGCCGTCCACGCGTCTTGGCCGCTCGGCGCAGGCTGCTGCGATCGAGGTTGCGTCGGCTGCCGCGTGCATCTCGTGATTAGTGTCCATTTACGATTCGAGCTGCGCCACTCGGACCCGCACTTTGGTCAGCTGGTCTTCGAGATCGGCGAGCCTGTCGCGCTGCTTCTGCACGACTTCGGGCGGAGCCTTCAACACGAACGATTCATTGCCCAGCTTGGCCTGGACTTTCTCCGTCTCTGCCTGCAGGTTCTCGAGCTCGCGGCGGAGGCGTTCGATCTCTTTGTCGATATCGATCATGCCTGCCAGAGGCAGATAAACCTCGACTCCCGGCGCCACGGCAGCGGCAGCTTTCTCGGGCTTGGGGGCCGCAGCCGATTCCATCTTGACCGCCGCCAACCCCGCAAGGTGTGCAAGCACGTCGGCGCTGCGGTCGAGAGCCGCGGCGACTTGGCCGTCGGCATGGAAGATGGCATCCACCTTGCGCGAGGGGGCCACTTCGAACTCGGCCCGCACATTCCTGATGGCACGCACAGTCTCCATGATCATCGCCATCTCCGCCTCGGCCTCAGGGTCGAGCCATGCTTCATCCATACGCGGCCATGCCTGAATCATGATGCTGTCGCCTTCGTGCGGCAGGTGCTGCCAGATGCCTTCGGTTATGAAGGGCATGAACGGATGGAGCAGCTTGAGCGCTCCGTCAAGCACCTTCCACAGCACATACTGCGCGGCGCGGCGGCCCTGCTTGTCGGCGTCGTCGTACAGCCGCCTTTTGGCGATCTCGATATACCAATCGCAATACTCGCCCCAGATGAAGTCGTATATGGTTCGGGCTGCCTCGCCCAGATCGTATCTGGCCAGCTGCTGCGTGATCTGCCCGGCTACCCGGTTGAAGCGCGACAAAATCCACCTGTCGGCCAACGTCAGCTCAAGGTCGGGCGGAAGCTGGCCGCCTGCGGGCGCCTCGAAGTCGCCCAAGTTCATCAAGACGAACCTGCTCGCGTTCCATATCTTGTTGCAGAAGTTGCGCGAGGCTTCGACCTTCTCCGGGCGCCACCTGAAGTCGTTGCCGGGCGTATTACCGGTAATCAGCGTGAACCGCAGAGTATCGGAACCATACTCCTCGATGATCTCCAACGGGTTGACGCCTGTGCCTTTAGACCTGCTCATCTTGGATCCATCGGCATTCCTGATCAGGCCGTGCAGCAATACATCGGAAAACGGCTTCTCACCCATGAACTCCAGGGCCATAAAGATCATCCTGGCCACCCAGAAGAAGATGATGTCATAGCCCGTCACCAGCACCGACGTGGGATGCCAAGCGGCAAGCTCGGGAGTGTGGTCCGGCCAGCCCATGGTGGAGAAGGTCCATAGCGCGGAGCTGAACCAGGTGTCCAGCACGTCCGGATCCTGCTCTACACGCCCTCCGCACTTGGGGCAGGCTATGGCGTCCTCGCGTGAGGCGAACATGTGGCCGCAGTCATCGCAGTACCACACCGGTATGCGGTGCCCCCACCACAGCTGGCGCGAGATGCACCAATCGCGCACGTTCTCCATCCAGTTGAGATACATTTTGGTGAAGCGCTCGGGCACAAATCGGATACTGCCGTTTTTCACGGCCTCGATTGCCGGTTTGGCGAGGGGCTCCATTCTCACAAACCATTGCAGTGACACCAAAGGCTCTACCAGCGTGCCGCACCTCTGGCAGTGCCCCACGGCGTGGGTATACTTCTCCACACGTTCGAGCAGCCCCGCCGACTCGAACCAGGCCACCACAGCCCGCCTGCATTCCTCGCGTGTCTGGCCTGCGTACTCCCTAGCTTCGCCGGTCATGCGGCCGTCTGGGCCAATCACGCAGACTGACTCGAGCCCATGGCGGTGGGCGATCTCGAAGTCGTTAGGATCGTGGGCGGGCGTCACCTTCACTGCCCCTGTGCCGAATGCCGGGTCTACATGCTCGTCGGCTACGATCGGTATCTCTCTGTTCATGATGGGCAACATTAGGGTCTTGCCCACCAGCGACGCGTACCGCGGATCGCTGGGATTCACGGCCACGCCGATGTCGCCCAACATCGTCTCCGGGCGTGTAGTGGCCACGGTTACATGTCCGGTCCCGTCAGTCAGCGGGTAACGCAGGTACCAAAGCGCCGACTCCTCGTCTTCGTGCTCCACCTCTACGTCCGACAGAGATGTACCGCAGTTGGTGCACCAGTTGACCATTCTCTCTCCCCGGTAGATGAGTCCCTTCTCGAACAGCTGCACGAACACCTCGCGCACCGCTCTCGAGCAGACTGGGTCCATGGTGAACCGGGCTCGTTCCCAATCACACGACGCGCCCAGCTTCTTCTGCTGCTCCACGATCTCGCCGCCGTGCTTTTCCTTCCAGTCCCAGGCGATCTTGAGGAAGCCGTCTCGGCCCACGTCAGTCTTGGTAAGGCCCTGTTTGGCCAGGCTTGCTACTACCTTGGCCTCCGTGGCTATGCTGGCGTGGTCAGTTCCTGGAATCCAGCAGGCATTGGCGCCCTGCATCCTCTTGGACCTGATAAGGATGTCCTGAATAGCGGAGTCCAGGGCATGGCCAATGTGGAGCGTCCCGGTGATGTTGGGCGGCGGCATCATGATCACGAAATGCTCGCGATCGGGGTCTGGATCCGGCTGGGCATGAAAGTAGCCGCGGTCCAGCCAGAACTGATAGATCCGCTCCTCAATCTGCTTCGGATCGTACGTAGTGGGTATGTCGGTCTTTCCCATGTGCAATCCTTCCTCCCTGCGCCTCGACGCGCAGATGTGTTCATGAATGTGAAAACGCCCTGACCCCGGAGCCAGGGGCATACACAAAGCCTCCTTGCCCATCAAAGGGCGAAGGAGGCTTCACTTCGCGGTACCACCTTTGTTCTCAACGGGTTGTTCGCGCGCATCGCGCACACCGTACGCCGGCGGCGCGCCGCACTCGTCCCGCATCGATCTCGGCAGCTGTAACGGGCTGATCCCGACCGGGCCTACTCTTGCCGGTCACGCGTGCGGCCGGCGATTTGGGCCAGGCGGCTCAGGGGCGACATTCGCGCGGTCATGGGCCAGGACGCCTTACACCCGGCGGACGTCCCTCTCTGTGAGCGTAACCCCGCTACTCCTCCCCATCATCGCTATGCATATATGATATTGCCGTTAACGCATTCTACTCATACCGCACGGGCAATGTCAACATGCGACTAGCCATGCCCTGAAGGTCAGGACTCTTTCTCCTTGTCCTTCTTGGCCTGTTCGATCACCTTCTCGGCCACACTGAACGGGACCTCCTCGTAGTGGTCGAACTCCGTCGTGAACGTTCCTCGGCCCGCCGTCATCGAGCGCAGGTCAATAGAGTACTTGAACATCTCGGCCATGGGCACTAGGGCGCGGACCACCTGATACCTGCCCTCTGGCTCCATGCCCAGAATCCGGCCGCGCTTCTTGTTGAAGTCGCCCATCACATCGCCCATGTACTCCTCAGGCACCGTCACCTCGGCCCGGACAATCGGCTCGAGAATAATCGGATTAGCATCCTGACAGCCTTTCTTGAGCGCCAGTTGAGCGGCGATCTTGAAGGCCATTTCGGACGAGTCCACAGGATGGCTGGAACCGTCGTACAGCGAGCACTTCAGGTCTACCAGAGGGAAGCCTGCCAGCGCGCCGCCTTCGGGAAGGCCCTCTCTGAGCCCCTTCTCAACAGCTGGGATGAACTGTCGGGGGACAGCGCCTCCAAAGACCTTGTCTTCGAACTCGAAGCCAGAGCCAGTCGGCAGCGGAGACATCTCAATCCACACGTGCCCGAACTGGCCACGCCCGCCTGTTTGCTTCTTATGCCTGCCCTCAACCTTAACCGTGCCCTTGATAGTCTCCCTGTAGGGCACCTTGGGGGTGTCCAGAGTCATCTCGGCGCCGAACTTCCTCTTAAGCCTCTCAGCAATGATGTCAAGGTGAACCTCACCCATGCCAGCTAGAAGCAGCTCGCCCGTCTCCGCTTCCTTGGTATATCGGAGAGTAGGGTCCTCCTCCTGCAGCCTAGCGAGCCCCTGACCGATCTTGTCCTCGTCGCCCTTGGACTTGGCCCTGGCAGCCATGGACAACACCGGCGATGGGAACTTTATGGGATCGAGTACGACCGGCTTGTCCTTGTCGGAAAACGTGTCGCCGGTAGTGGTCTCGCTCAGCTTAGCCACACCGGCAATGTCGCCCGCGCCAACCTCAGCCACTGCAATCTGCTGCTTGCCCTTGATCAAGAACACCTGGCCAAAGCGCTCGATCCGATCCTTGCTGACGTTGTACACCTGAGAATCGGACTTAACTACGCCTGAGTAGATGCGGAACATGGTTATCTTGCCCACGTAAGGGTCTGCCATGGTCTTGAAGACAAGGGCCGAGAACGGTTCGGCCTCATCCGGACGTCGCTCCACACTATCCTCAGAGCCGGGCAAGCGGCCCATTATTGCTCCCTGAGCCACAGGCGACGGAAGAAGCGCAACTATCGAGTCCATGAGCGGTTTTACACCCACCATGCGCAGCCCAGATGCGCAGAACACAGGGACTACCGAGCCGTCGGCTACTCCGGCCGCCAGGCCCCTCTCGAACTCCTCCTGCGTGAGCTCCTCGCCCTCCAGATACTTGTTCAGAAGCTCCTCATCGCTCTCAGCAGCGTACTCAATGAGCTTCTCGCGCAGCTCCCCGGCGGCATCAGCCAGCTCATCCGGGATCGGTGACTCGGCGACGTTCTTGCCCGAAGCATCGCTCCAGATGAAAGCCTTCATGTGTATGATGTCCGCCACACCGCGGAACTTATCGCCTTCGCCTATAGGAAGCTGAGCCGCGACCGCGTTGGTCCCAAAGATCTCACGTATGGAGTCAAGAGCCTTGCCAAAGTTGGCATTCTCTCTATCCATTCTGTTGATGACTATTATACGCGGAAGCTTGCGGTCATCCGCATGCCGCCAGGTCAGTTCTGTGCCCACTTCCACACCGGAAACCGCATCCACCAGCACCATTGCGGCGTCCGCTATGCGCAATGCGCCCACGACCTCACCCACAAAGTCGGAGTATCCCGGCGTATCTATGAGGTTGATCTTGTGGCCGTTCCACTCCACAGGCGCGACAGAGGCGTTGATGGAGATCTTACGCTTGACCTCATCAGGATCGTAGTCCATCGTGGATGTGCCGTCGTCCACCTTGCCGAAGCGATCAACCGCGCCGCCCAAGAAGAGCATGGCCTCTGCAAGAGTCGTCTTGCCAGCCCCACCGTGAGAGATAACGGCCACATTGCGCAGTTGGTCCACTCTGTATTTCTTCAAGCGATCTCCTCCCTTAAACGCTTCACTCGCTACCCGGGCCTTTCACCAGCTGGTGAAGGCAGTATAGATATGGCTCTCGAAGTACCTTGCCAGGTTCTTCAGCCGTTATGCCCCGGTTTCCGGTTGTTCACTGGAAGACGCGGCAGATGCCGCTGGCAGTCATAGATGCTCACTCTAATATTTTATACTTCGTCATGGACGTAGGCAATAGCGAATCTCCGGGCGGACCGCGTCAATCTACAGTAGGAAAGAAGAGCTAAGAAGCTATTCCGTAGTGCT
>DAOTAC010000101.1:0-2107 GCA_035382325.1 Bacillota bacterium
CACCCGGCTGCGCGACCTCGGCAACACCGTGATCGTCGTCGAGCACGACGAGGAGGCCATCCACGCCGCCGGCCATGTCGTGGACATGGGCCCGGGCGCCGGGGAGCATGGCGGCCGCATCGTCGCGGAAGGCACGCCGCAGCACATCGCCGCCCACCCGGATTCGCTCACCGGCGCCTACCTGTCCGGCCGTCGCGCCATCCAGACCATCTGCAGGCTCGACGGAAAGCGGTTTCGGACAATGGTCGATTAGGTGTGATCGAAGGCCCTGACCGGTATCTCTGCAGCAGTTCGATGCTATCAGAGTATTCTGGCGCTCAACGGGAGGATTGATGACCATGCAGAACAGGAATGCGGCAAGCCAGCCGTCAGAGGGCACCGACGCCCTGCTTCCGGGCCACCATGCCCTGTTATTCTCCGCCCTTGCGCGGAGCATACTCTCTACCTGCGGAGAAGCTGCAGAGGCCATATTGACGGAGGCGGTCAAGTCGTACGCTCTCGAGCGAGGCAAGCGCATGAGGAAAAGGGCCATCGCCAACGGCGATGGCACCTCCATGGCGTCATACAGGGCCTATTGCGAATGGACCGCCCCGCCCGGATCTATCTCGTCCATCGTTGCGGCAAGGTCCCCGGTTCTCATTACGCACACTCTCGTCTGTCCTTGGTATGAGGCATGGAAAGTGACTGGGCGACTGCGCGAGGGCGCGTTCTACTGCAGATACGTCGACGAATACCTGGTCAGGGGTTTCGATGAGAGCCTGGTCCTGGAAGTCAAGACGATGCACGACTCCTCATGCCCCCGCCGTTGCGAGTTCAGGTGGAATGGAATAGACCTAACGCAGGAGGAGGAAGTCCGCATAGACGCGATGCGCGCCCGCGTAGAGCAGCAGGGTTGCGTTAAAGACTGGCGTTACCACATGGGCCATCTCATAAGCTCCTTCGCGGGTTCGCTAAGGAGGCATGGCATTGACGAATCGACCGTGCTCATACCGGCAAGGGCCGACTTCGCATCGCTGTGCGGGGAAGCCGCAGCTAGCGTGTTTGATGATTACAATGACGTTGACTTCGACGCTGAATGAGCAGTGACGGCCAGATGCGCCTCTACTGTATCGCGCGATCAACTCCGGATACGAACTGATCCAGGTCGGAGCTGAGCGCCAACACCGTCTTGTGTAGGCCGCGGACCAGTTCCGGAGTCCGCTCGGCGTCCAGCCGAAATCCGTAGATGTTCCTGAACACATGCCTAAATGCACGGTATTTGTCCAGAAGCGCTGCCGTGTGGCTAGACAGCAACGGAGGACGCAATCCGGGAATGGCCAGCGTCATTTGACCTAACAGCTCTTTGCGCGAGTCGTCGCCGCCGAGAACACCTCCTCAAAAGACAGGCTATTGCAGCAGAGTGTTTCCACCATCGCTGGGGCAATTCCTGCATCGCCAAATGCGCGGTGCATCTCGTGTTCAGCTATGTCTGTGCGGCGTCTATTCTACGATCTCATATACCAGCGTCACATCTTCGCTGACCGACACGTCTTTCGGGTCTATGTCCACTGCATAATCAGAAACGCGTTCGCATACCACGCCGTAGGCAGGCCCGGACAGGCGAATCTCGTCCCAGCCGTGCGCTATGCTCTGGAGCTTCCCCAACGTCGCCCCAGCCGCCTGTGCCAGCGACTCGGCACTGAGCCTTGCCACTTTGACGGCCTCCGCAAGAGCCTGCCGTCTCAGACTCTCTATGCCCTTGACCGAAAAGCGGATCCGTATCTCTGCGCCGCTGTTTCCCTGGGCAACTGCCCCCAACACGCGGTTGAGCATGCCCTTATCAGCCGGCAGTTCAATCTCCAGGCGGTGCGAGGCCGAATACCCGTCGAACTTGTACCGGCCCTTCTCCTCGCGATACTCGACATCCACACGGAAATCGGCAGTCTTCAGCTCTGCGCATTCAGCCCCCGATGCTGCCAGATCCCGGCGCAGGGCCGCCGTGCGCCCGTTAAGACTATCCACGCACTCCGCGTAATCCCGCGCCTTGCTTCCGGTAGTGAACGACAACGTCACAACATCCGGCTGCGCCGACACACAGCCCCTTCCCTTAACGGTGATGACGCCCATG
>DAOTAC010000101.1:2207-7571 GCA_035382325.1 Bacillota bacterium
CTCCCTACGAGAAAACGGGTTCGCCCGCTGGGCACCGAGGCGAAGTTGGGACTACCGAAGAAAAAGGCGCGGGCTGCAGGCAACTTGCATGGCAGCCGACAGGCTTCCCGTCAAACCTGTAGGCCACACAGTATGCGTCGCCCGCATCCATGGAAAGGTCCGGGCGTAAGGGCTTGCTCATCTTGAACCTCTGTCTATTCCCGCTCGGGCGGAGGCAGGGGCGTCTGGCGGAGCAGTGTGATGCGAGGCCTCGATGGGGAAACAGGCATCACACAGGGATTTGCTGAGCCTGAGGCCGCTTGCTCTCGAAGTCCTCGCCGATAAGGCGCTTCTAGCTGGGCCTGCAGAGATTTGCACTCTCCGGGGCTCAACGCGGAAATCTCCTGCCGTGTGAGTGCAGAAAATCTCCGCCGTGCTGGTTTAGGGCCGCCTGAATGCCACAACGCGGCATTTGCTGCGCCATTCCCATGCCGATAATAGCCATATATCCTCAGCATCATGCCGACATACAATATCTAGGCATAGGAGGACGCCTCGTTCGTTGCTGTATACCGTTTGTTGGCGGCCCATCGGCAGAATAAGTAATCCAGGCTGACCTGCGCGGAAATTCTTCGCCGCATGTGTGCAGAAAATCTCCGCTGAACGCCTCCAGAGGGGAGAAAAGCTGCCCGGATACCCCCTTCGGGTATCCATCATGGCATCGCCCCGAAATCGCCTCGGTCTATCGGCATCAGGCCCTAAACTCACCCATCCCATGCTGCCCGATTACTATTGATCCGTGAGTATCATTGATCCACCCTGCATATGAAGGTACACATCCTGCCCCTGCAGGAACATGCCGTGGCGGGCCGGATCGAAACTCACTGCCTTGATCTGGGTGCCGTCGCACTCGATGTCGTACTCCACTTTCTCTCCGAGGTAAGTCACCTGTGTGATACGCCCTCTGGGCGCAGGTCCGTCCGGTTCAGGGCTCAGGTCTACCGATTCAGGCCGGATGAGCAGCGATACACGTTGTCCCGCTGATATCGACATTTTAGGCCTGCACACCACGAAATTTGTGGCGCCGAAGGAAGCAGTGACCTCATCGCGGTCCACCCTGAGCACTTCGGCAGGCAGGGCATTCACCTTCCCTATGAAACCCGCAACGAACAGTGATGCCGGATTAGCGTATATCTCCTGCGGAGTGCCTTCCTGCTCGACCATGCCCGAGTTCATGACCACAACCCGATCGGAAATGCTGAGCGCTTCTTCTTGGTCATGGGTCACGTACACACTTGTCATGTTCAGAGAGCGCTGCAGACGCCTGATTTCCGAGCGCATCTGCACACGTCTTTTCGCGTCCAGGTTGGACAGAGGTTCGTCAAGCAGGAGAACACTGGGCTCGGTCACTATGACCCTTGCAAGCGCCACCCGCTGCTGCTCGCCTCCTGAGAGCTGATTGGGATACCGGCGTTCCATTCCCTGCAGCCCAACCAGATCGAGCACGTGAGCGACTCGATCGCGCCTCTCAGCCATGGATATGCCCTTCACTGCAAGCCCGTATGACACGTTATCGAACACGCTCATGTGTGGGAACAACGCGTAGTTTTGGAACACAAAGCCTATGTTCCGTCTGTTGGGCATTATGTTGGTTACATCTTGACCGCCTATCAGTATGCGTCCGGTGGTTGGGTTCTCAAATCCGGCGATCATCCTGAGCGCGGTAGTCTTTCCGCAGCCGCTCGGCCCGAGCAGGGTCACCAGTTCGCCGGGCTGCACAGCCAGGTTCAACTGCTCAACCGCGTGTACGTCGCCACGCTCCGGATGCCTGAATATCTTGCTTACTCCTTCGAGTTGAATGCCCTTAGCCATTTTCTGACCCCCTCGTATCAGCGGATCTGGGCAACCGCAGAGTATTCGCTCATGCCTGCGCGACGCATGATCCATCTGAGGATGCCCATGGTGATGAAGACTATCGCTATTACCAGCATGGAGAAGCCCGCCGCATGACCAAGCTCAAGCTCAGTGGCGCCTTCCAGGATCCTAACGGTAATAAGAGTCCAGTTCACGGAGATCAGGAAGATAGTCGCGCTGATAGCTGTCATGGCCCTAATGAACATGATCTCAAGGCCTGCGAAGAACGCCGGCGCTATCAGCGGCACGGTGATCTTCCTAAAGGTCACTGCAGTGCCGGCGCCCAGGCTCGTCGACGCCTCTTCTATCGCCGGATCCATCTGGTGCAGTGTGGCCACGGTGGCGCGGATGCCGGTTGCGCTGTATCTGAATACATAGGCGGCGATGAGTATCCACGCGGTCCCCGCCAATGCGATGGGAGGGTTGTTGAAGGCCAGCAGATACCCAATGCCCACTATTATCCCAGGCAGACTGTAGTTGATCATCGACACAAACTCCATTGCGCTTCTGCCCGGGAACGATTTGCGCGACACCAAGTAGCCCACAAGTATGCCATAGATGCCGCCAATGGGCATGGCTGTGAGCGCTATGATCAGGGTGTCTCGGATGGCTTTTCGGCCGAAAGTGAAGACGTACCTGTAGTTCTCAAGCGTGAATGTGTGATTCGCTCCCCACGCTCGCACCAGGGACCCAAAGAGTATCGAGCCATAGAGGAAGAATACGAAAGCAGATATGGCCAGGCACAGGGCCAGCAGCAGTCCGCTGACCCACGGCGGCGCCAAACGCCCGTCGCCTGAAGCCGCCGACTTGCCCGAAATGGTGACGTAGCTCCTCTTGCCCACCCATTGCCTCTGGATCGCAAAAATCAGCAGCGAGGGCACAAGCAGCAGGAAGCATAGCGCCGCCCCGCCTTTCATGTCGTAAAGCCCGGTGATCTGCAGGTAGGCCTGGGTAGGCAGGACTGGGAAACGGGCCCCCGACAGGATCAACGGGCTGGCGAAGTCCGCAAGCGAGCTGGCGAACAGCACCAGCAATGCGTTGGCGATACCGGGTATCGTCAGCGGCAGTGTAACCGTAAGAAACACCCTAAGCCTCGACGCTCCCAGGCTGAATGCAGCATCCTCCATGCTGAGATCGACATTGGCAAGGATGCCGCGCAAGGTGAGATAGGCAATCGGGAAGTAAGTGAGCACCTCGGCTAGGAGGGCTCCCTGCAGCCCGTAGAGGTTCACGTTCTTTAGGCCAAGGATGCCGTACGTAATCAGCCCCCTAGGCCCGAGGGCGAACAGGATGGCCAGAGCCAGCGTAAACGGAGGCGATATCAGAGGCAGCAGGCAAGCCACGTCGATCATGCCTCGCCAGAAAGCGCTGATGTTAGTTCTGGTGTAGGTGAAGGCAAACAGATAGCCCAGCGCCGTGCCGATTAAGGCGACCAGCCCTCCGAGGAGCAGGCTGTTTCTGAGTGCAAGGCGGTTGTTGGGCCTCGACAGTATTGATACTAGGGCCTTTGCTGACAGATGCCCCTTGTCTACAAATGCGGCCTGCATGAGCTTGAGGAGGGGCCATAGGATGAATATGAACATGGCAACCCAGACCAAGACTACCGTGAGCAGCAGCACCGGATCGCGCGCGAGGTTTGCCAATTCGATGCGCCTCTTCTCGCGACGCATGATTGCGGACGTAGACGACACTCCATTCCCTCCCTCAAGAGGCGGCCTTTCGGCCGCCTCTCACGGATGCGCATAGTGCGTATGACGCTAAGCGGGTTGCCCCGCTGACAACTACTGCCCTAGCACCTCAGTGACCCAGCGGTCGATCAGGCGCTGGCGATTGTCGGCTGCCCACTGCAGATCGACGTCGACGAAGTTGGCACCCCTGACATCGATCAGCTCTGATACCTTGGCATCGGGGTTAGTGGGCATAAAGCCTATGCCGTGTTTGGCATAGAGGCTCTGCGCCTCAGCGGTGACCAGCCAGTCCATGAACTTCTTGGCCAGATCGTGGTTCTTGCCGCCCTTGATGAGTGCGCAGGCCTCAAGGGCGACTGCGCTGCCTTCCTTGGGGAACGTGATGGCCACGTCATAGCCCTTCTGTTGAGTGAGAATGCAGTCTACCAGGAAGAATACGCCCGCACCAGCCTGCCTTGTGCCTACCGGCACGGTGCCGCCTCCGCCGCTCTTGGTGTAGACCTGAACTTGCTTATCGAGTTCCTTCATGTACTTGTACGCCGCGTCCTCGCTGCCCATGGCGAATATGGTCGATATAATCCTGTTTACGCCTGTGCCCGATGTGCGCGCATCAGCCATCTGAAGTTGCTGCCTGTAGGCAGGATTAAGCAGATCGTTCCATGAGGACGGCGCCTTCAGCTTGTTATCGGCGAGGAAGCTGCGGTTGGAAAGAAAGACAATGGGATTCAGCGCTATGCCTGTGTAGTAGCCCTTTGGATGACGGTATTTCTCAGGGATCGCTCGCACTCCCGCAGGAATGTAGGGCTCGAGGACACCTTCATCAATGGCCGCTGCGAAGGTATCGGCGGGCCCGCCGAAGACCATTCCGACCCGGGGGTTGTCCTTTTCAGCTATGATCCTGGCAAGCACTTCGCCTGACGAATGGCGAACGAAGTTGATCTTGATGCCGGTCTTGGCTGTGAACTCCTGGAACATGGGCGTGCAGAACGACTCCGGCCAGATGCTGTAGACATCCAGCACCGAAGCTCCGCCTACGCCGCTCACGGCTAGCAGGAGAATGCCTAGAAGAGCCGCCGCAAGAACAGTAGTTCTGGACCGTGACATTTGATACCAAACCTCCTAGCGCAGTTGCCTGTCCTAATTCACTTCTTCATAGTTCTACACGACGGTGTGAACCCCTGCAGAAAGACCGAATCTTCCGGAAGGGATCAGAAGAGCCTAAATAGCCTTCTCAGTTGCACTCGAGAATGCGCATCGAACGCTAGGCAGACCCACCGCTTGTTACGCCCTGTAAGCCATTTTGCTATCATCATGCACAGAGCAAGGGGAGGGGGAGCGAAATGCCGCAGTATGTCATCGCCTAGTTCTTGGGTGATCACCGCGACTCCAGTATAGCTGCGGGGTTCGAGTTGCCTGATACACACGCTGTCACGCACACTCATTGCTGCATACTCTCCCCCAAAGGCCCATAGAGTTCGCCCCTTTACTACGCGCTGAACTGCGGTTCCTCGACCACCGTGTCAGCTTATCAGCGCCGGCGCCTGCGAGCGCCACGTAACCTGGGATCTCGCCTGTGTATAAGGTTCGCTCACCTGTAATATATGCATCGCAGCCTTTCTGAAAAGCCTCCCTAACCTCCGAGGTCAATCCTGATCCCCCGCAGACCAGCCCAACCCTTCGTATCAATAGGCCGTCACTCGATGAATACGGCTGAGTACCAATTAGGAGTCTCCTCTCGAGTCTTCAGAGTGTCGAGCGGCAAGCCGAACTGGCGCACAGTCTT
>DAOTAC010000102.1:0-2179 GCA_035382325.1 Bacillota bacterium
ACGGAAAGCGACTTCCAGGCAACGCTCGACGCTGTGCGGGAGGCCCGATTCGATGCCGCGTTCACTTTCATCTACTCTCCCAGGGAAGGCACTCGGGCTGCTTCCATGCCGGATCAGGTGCCGGAGGATGTGAAGCACGACAGGATATACCGCCTGATAGAGCTGGTGAACGCTACGGCTGAGGACGTAAACGAGTCATTGCGGGGGCGTGTGGTCGAGGTCATGGTAGACGGACCGTCTGAGCGTGACCCTTCCATACTAGCTGGCAGGACCAGGTCCAACAAGATGGTGCATTGGCGCCCCGTCCCCTGTGGCCTCGATAGCGCCGACGGCCAGGGAGGCGTGCTAGCCCCGGGCCAGTTGGCGATGGTGAGGGTACTAGAACCTCGCACGTGGACGCTTCACGGCGAGGATGCCGGTGTGCCGCGAGAGGCAGGGCAGGTAGACTGATGGCCAACAAGCCGACGCCGATGATCAAGCAGTATCGTGAGCTTAAGGCGGAGCATCCTGACGCCATCCTCATGTTCAGGCTGGGCGACTTCTTCGAAATGTTCTGCGAAGATGCGGAGATAGCCAGTCGTGAGCTGGGTATCGTCTTGACGAGCAGGGAGGCAGGCCCGTCAAACAAGATGCCCATGTGCGGCGTTCCTCACCATGCAGTGGACGGCTACATCGCTACGCTAGTACAGAATGGGCACAAGGTAGCTATCGCCGATCAAGTGGAAGACCCTCGCGTAGCCCGAGGCCTTGTGCGCCGTGAGATCGTGCGCGTAATCACTCCGGGCACTCTGGCCGACCAGGTGGACCCGGTCACAAACAACTTCCTCATCGCGGTGGTTGTGGCCCCGACAGGCATGGGGCTTGCGGCGTGCGATGCATCCACCGGCGAGCTCCTGGCCACCCAAGTGCTGGGTGATGATGCCGCGAAGGTCATATCTGAGGAGATAGGCAGGATATCGCCGAGCGAGTGCATCTATCCCGGAGACGACAGCGAGATATCCGCCAAGCAGCCATGCCCGGTGGAGGGCGAGTTCGTGTCGTACCTGCGGCCTCGGAGGGATTTTGAGCTTTTCCGCGCCGAAGAGACGCTTCTCGGGCAGTTTGGCGTGACTTCGCTGGAAGGCTTCGGCGCCCGCGGAATGGATCTGGCTGTCCGTGCGGCCGGAGGCCTCGTTTCGTATATTCAGGAAACCCAGATGTCCCGAGCGCCGCAGATATCGCGCATGCGCGTCTACCATCTGGGCGAGTTCATGCAGTTGGACGGGCCTACTCGGCGGGCCCTGGATCTGTTCGGGCGGGAGAGGGGCCTTGTTAAGGCGCTTGACGACACGCGCACGCCCATGGGCGGAAGGCTGGTTCGCGCCTGGCTGGAGAGGCCGTCCGTGTCGGCTGCCGAGATCAACGCACGGCTCGACTCCGTTGAGGAGCTGTCAGGCGACACATTCATGCGGGCCGATGTCCGCGCCGCGCTGGACCGCATGTACGACCTGGAGCGTACATGCGGGCGTATCGGCTACAGGACGGTGGGCCCCCGGGACCTGCTGGCCCTGGCTGCATCGCTTGAGGCCGCCGCAGGCTTGCGGGAAGTCATGGCTGGGGCGGTTTCGCTGCGTCTTGTGGAGCTTCGGTCGGCTATCGACCCGGTTCCCGATGCGGTGAGCAGGGTCCGCGAGTCCATACGGGATGACGCCAAGGCCGCGATAGGCGAGGGCGGCATCATCCGCCCGGGGTTCAGCGCAGAAGTGGACGAGTTGAGTAGGGCGTCTACCGAGGGGCGACAGTGGCTCGTCAAGCTGGAGGCCGGCGAGCGCGAGCGTACCGGGATTAGGTCGCTCAAGGTCGGTTTCAACCAGGTATTCGGCTACTACATAGAGGTGACGCACGCCAACTCTCACCTGGTGCCCGCTGAGTACACCCGCAAACAGACACTGGCCAACGCTGAAAGATATATAACTCCGGAGCTGAAAGAACTGGAGTCCAAAATCCTGGGCGCAGAAGAGCGCCTGGTGCGGTTGGAGGCGGCGATATTCCAGCAAGTCGTGGATGAGGTGGCTGAGTATCTGCCCAGGGTACTGTGCACGGCGCGTGCTGTGGCTCAGGTCGACGTGTTGGCGGCTTTTGCCGAAGACGCGCGGGACTCGGGATACGTGCGGCCTGTGGTGGACGATGGATGCGTCAC
>DAOTAC010000102.1:2189-7547 GCA_035382325.1 Bacillota bacterium
CACTCGGATCCGCGAAGCGCGCCATCCGGTGCTGGAAAGGATCTTGGGGCCGTCTAGGTACGTGCCGAGCGATCTCGAAGTGGGCGAGGGCGGAGGACAGTTGCTCATTGTCACTGGGCCGAACATGGCGGGCAAGTCCACAGTACTTGCTACCGTGGGGCTGATCACGGTGATGGCCCAGATAGGATCGTTCGTGCCCGCCCGGGAGGCGCGCATAGGCATATGCGACGCCATATTCTACCGCACCGGTTCCTACGACGACATTGGCTCGGGGAAGAGCAGCTTCATGGTTGAACTGCTCGAGACGGCCAACATCCTGAACACTGCGACAAACCGCAGCCTGATCCTGGTGGACGAGCTAGGCAGAGGCACCAGCACCTATGATGGGATGGCCCTTGCATGGGCTGTTGCCGAGTGGATACACGACCAGGTAGCGGCGCGCACTCTGTTCACCACTCACTACCACGAGCTTGCGGCGCTCGAAGAACGTCTGCCGCATACGCGCAACTACCACGTAGGGGCGGTCGAACAAGGGGGCGAGCTGGTCTTCCTATACAGACTGGCGCGGGGGAGTGTAGACCGAAGCTACGGCCTGAACGTGGCGCGAATGGCGGGGCTGCCCAGGGAGGTAATCAGGCGGGCGCAGCAGATCCTGCGAGGTCTGGAGAGCGCTCAGCCGTCGGGCGGGCATCAAATGACCTTGTTCGGCTGGGCGGACGAGGAACCTCTGCCGATAGCCACTGCTGAGGCTCGCAGCGACGGAGGCGTCGGCGGGCGGGTGATGGAGCTGCTCGATAGCATTGACCCCGATAGCCTAACTCCGCGCGAGGCCCTGTCGTTGCTGTACGAGCTCAAGAGAATGCAGGAGTAGGTGATCCCATATGCGCATCCTGAAACTTGCGCCAGAAGTCGCCGATAGGATCGCGGCGGGAGAGGTCGTCGAGCGCCCGTCCTCTGTTGTGAAGGAACTCGTTGAGAACTCGATAGACGCAGGCGCACGGGCCGTACGAATAGAGATCGCCGGCGGAGGGCTCGAGATGATCTCCGTATCTGACGATGGGTGCGGGATGAGCCGCGAAGATGCTTCGCTGGCCTTCGAGCGCCATGCGACGAGCAAGATATCTCGGGCAGAGGACTTGTTTTCCATTGTCACGCTAGGCTTTCGAGGCGAGGCGCTGCCCAGTGTGGCGTCGGTGGCCCGAGTGAGGCTGGTAACGCGGGAGCGTGGCGCGGCTCACGGCACGGTGGTGACTGCCGAAGGCAGCGTTGTGAGCGGACCGTCTGCCGTAGGCGCGCCGGAGGGCACTACTGTAACCGTTCGGGACCTGTTCTATAACACGCCAGCGCGTCTGAAGTACCTTCGCTCAGTGGCCACTGAGACCCGCCGTGTCATCGAGACCGTCGGCAGGCTGGCCCTTGCCCATCCGGAGGTCTCCTTCAGCCTTGACGTGGATGGCCGAAACGTGCTGTCTACCCCGCAGGGCGGATCGTTACGCGAGGCCGCTGCAGCTGTACTCGGCATTGAGCTCGCGCGCTCCATGGCGCCGGTGGACAAGACGACTCACGGGATAACAGTCCGGGGCTTAGCAGGACCGGGCGACTGCGCCAAGTCCAGCCGGGACGTGCAGCATGTTCTGGTCAATGGCAGGCCGGCATCGTGCAAGACGGTATGGGCTGCCATAGACCGTGCATACGATAGGTCCACGCCGCCCGGGAAGAAGGCCCCTGTGGTGCTCTCGATCACCGTGGACCCATCATCTGTAGACGTCAATGTGCACCCTGCCAAGAGCGAAGTCAGGTTTGCGTCGGAGTCGGATGTGTACTCAGCAGTATATGGCGCGGTCTCCGCCGCTCTGCGCTCTATGGATGCGGTGCCGGACATCGGCTCGAAGATGCGCGATGGCGAGCAGCCCGGGCGTGGCGTCGAGCTGGACGACGACGCATCTAGACGCGGTAGCGCCGCCGGCGCCCGGCTGTGGCCGAGCATTGCCGCCGATAGGCGAGAAGGCCCGGCTTACGGAGGCGGCCGGCAGGCCGAATACGATACGAGCTACGGCAAGAACGCCGACTATGGCACGGGCGCAGGCAACGTTGCTTGCGAGCGCAGCGTTCCGGTTACCATAATCGGGCAGTATGCAGACGCCTATATTCTGGCTGAGAGCGATGAGGGTATGCTCATTATCGATCAGCATGTGGCCCACGAAACGGTGCTGGTGGACACGTACAGGCGGCAGCTTGCGTCGGCGTCATCGGGACCCGTCACGCAGCTATTGCTCTCGCCCGAACTTGTGCAGCTTGGAGCTGCCGATACGGATCTTGTGGCGCGCCACCAGTCCACGCTGGCGAGGATGGGTTTTGAGGCGGACGTATTCGGCGTAGCATCAGTCCTGGTGCGAGGCATCCCGATCGCAGCAGCGGACATGACGCCTGGAGAGGCGCTGGGCGCAGCTATCGAGGGAATCGCGGCAGCGTCCGCGGAGGCAGATCCTGAGTCTTTAGCCGACCATATCGCCGTGTCGCTTGCATGCCACAGCGCCGTGAAAGCCGGCGCCCACCTACACGAAGAGGAAATGAAGTCGCTGGTAGCAGCCTTGTTCCGGTGCGAGAATCCCATGAGGTGCCCGCATGGGCGGCCCGTTATCGTTACGGTCTCGAAGGAGTCTCTCGAAAGGAGCTTCGGTCGGCGATGATCATCACACGTGGGCTGGTAGTCACTACGTCATCGCGCGCAGGAGCCTCCGAAATCGAGCGTGCCAGAAAGGTTGCCTCAGCTCTGAACTCGCCCTACATCGAGCGACACAGCAAGTCGGTTGCCCAGGTTGCGAAGGCTGCCGAGGTTGCCCGCGAATGGCCGGGTCCGGGTAAGGTCGAAGGCGTGCTCGTTGTCGAGTCGAGCAGGATGACGCTGGTGGGCATGGGCCAGTCCGGCCCCGCCGGCCCCCGTCTTTTCTTCCATCCCGGAATGGGGCCGGGCAGGATCAGGCGCGCGGCGCAGGGCAGGCAAGATCACATGCTGGAGGCCATGGGTCTGGGCCGGGGCGACCGCGTGCTCGATTGCACGCTGGGCCTAGCAAGCGACGCGATCGTGGCCGCTTGGGCTGTCGGCTCTTCAGGGAAGGTGGTCGGCATCGAGTCCAGCCCGGCGCTGGCCGAGATCGTGCGGGCCGGGCTGCGCGAGTACGACAAGGCAGACCCAGACACGACTGATGCCATGCGCCGAATAGAGGTGGTCTGCGCTGACCATTTGATGCACCTGATGTCGTGTCCGGATCAGAGCTACGATGTAGTATACTTCGATCCCATGTTCCGTGAGCCTGTGCGCCTTTCGCCCGGAATTGCCGGATTGCGCCGATGGGCATGCCGTTCCAGGCTGTCGGGGAACGCTGTGCGTGAGGCGACGCGGGTGGCACGGCGCCGAGTGGTCATCAAAGACAGGAGCGAAGGCTCTGAGCTAGATAGGCTGGGCGTAACTATGCGCCTGGGCGGGAGGGGAAGCCGGGTGGAATATGGCGTCATATGCCTCACTGATGAGGTGACGTGCCGATGACTTGGCCGATGCGCATTCCCTTGCTGGTCATCGTGGGCCCCACGGCATCTGGTAAGTCCGCCGTAGGGATGGCCCTGGCGCGCAGACTGGACGGGGAGATCGTGTCGGCGGACTCCATGCAAGTCTACAGGGGAATGGACATCGGCACCGCCAAACCGACCCCGAGCGAGCAGGCTGAGATCCGCCATCACCTCATCGATGTAGCCGATCCGGACGAGGTGTTCAATGTTGCGCGTTACCAGGAGCTGGCTTCCGCCGCCATCGATGATGCGGCTGTCCGGGGTAAGTTGCCGATAATGGTGGGGGGCACAGGGCTGTATGTGGATGCTGTCGTCAGGGGATTTCTTTTTCCGGATGAGGGACGCAATTCGGCAGTTCGGGCCAGGCTAGAGCAAGAGGCGGCAGGTGAGGGCGGCGCTCCGACGCTCCACGCCAGGCTGGCGTCGTGCGATCCCGAAGCCGCGCGAAGAATACACCCTAACGATCTGCGACGGATCGTGCGCGCCCTTGAAGTATTCGAAGTGACCGGCCGTCCCATCACGGAGCTCCGGAGGAAGCACGTGCCCGTTAACGCGTACAGTGCGAGGCTTTTCGGCCTGACGATGCCGCGCGAGGCGCTGACCGAGCGTATTGATGCTCGCGTGGACCAAATGGTCGCAGCCGGGCTGGTTGACGAGGTGCGCAGGCTGCTTCAGATGGGCTATGACGGTCAATCCACGGCTATGCAGGCAATAGGGTACAAGGAGTTTGCTGCGTATCTGGCGGGGCGTGAGGGGCTAGAGCAGGCAATTGATGAGGTGAAGCTGGAGACGCGCAAGTACGCTAAGCGCCAGATGACATGGTTCCGAAAGCACGACGACATCACGTGGATTGATGTTCAGGTTGCCTCGGACCCTTCGGACGTGGCTTCCGAGATCATGGCACGGCTTGGCGACTGGCTGGAGGAGGCAGACACAGCACTTGGACGAACGCAGGGACGACATTAATGACAATGACGACACGAACAGGAACGACGTTACGAACGGCAACTACGTTATGAACGGCAACTACGACACGAGTAACCTGGACGACCGGGAGATCGCGCGCGCTCTGGGCCTGAACGATGAGTGGCTTGATGCCGCAGGCCGGATCAGGGCGAGGATCGCGCCTGAGGTTGCTGTGACCGACAAGATCGCAAGGGTAAACAGCGCGCGAGTGCTGGCAGCGCTGGGTCGGGCAGGCCTCGGAGACTATCATTTCGGCGGCACCAGTGGCTACGGGTATGACGATACGGGCAGGGAGCACCTCGAAAGGGCATTCGCGGACGTGTTTGGCGCAGAGGCAGCCCTGGTGCGAATACAGATGGTGTCTGGCACTCACGCCCTGGCCGCCGTGCTCTTCGGCGTGTTGCGCCCTGGGGACCTGCTGGTGTCGGCGTATGGGTCGCCTTATGACACCATGGTCACCATGATAGGCCATGATCGACGTGTGCGCGGTTCACTGGCCGAACATGGGGTGGAGTATCTGGAAGTACCCGCGGGCGAGGGCGGAGAGCCGGACTACGCGGGGATATCGCGGGCCGCAGAAATGGCCCGAATGGTGCTGATTCAGCGTTCGCGCGGCTACTCCTGGCGTAGAGCTCTGTCGTGCGAGAATATTGGCAGAATTGCTCGCTGCGTAAAGGCGGCCAATCCGCGGGCAGTCGTGTTCGTCGATAACTGCTACGGCGAGTTCACCGAGACAATGGAACCCTGTGCGGTTGGAGCGGACGTGGTGGCCGGATCGCTGATCAAGAACCCTGGGGGCGGGATAGCCCCATGCGGTGGATACGT
>DAOTAC010000103.1:0-7464 GCA_035382325.1 Bacillota bacterium
GCGCCTATCGGCAAAACTATCGGCAAAATTGACGGCATGCCTACTCGGATACCCCCGGGGGTATACCGTTGAGCTGTCGTGATCGCCTTTTTGTACCCGGATCTGTCCACGGATGCATCCTCGGGCCCTTTCTACCCCAGTCTCTTTCGAGGTGGTCCCGGGGAGGTGCTCCCGGCGAGGCCCCCTGCCAGAAGCCAAATCCGGAGTCGGCTGGGTCGAGCGGGGTGCCAACTGGCGGATTGGTGCTAGGCCGAAGCGGGAGATATCCGAGGTTCTAATAGAGACAATCCTTACGCGCACCTCAGGGGTTGCTCAGGGTTGTGTGCTGTTTGCAGCAGATGAAGTGGGAGGGAATCAGTGATGGCAGGAGCGCTTGACCAGCTCATACATACCGCGCGGACGCCCGTCGAGCAGTGCGGCAAGGGCGTCGTTATGCATACGCCGCAGGAAATCCGCAGGCAGGCGGAGCTGTGGCCCGATACTGCGCAGCTCATGGCTCGGAATCTGCCTGAGATACTCGATCAATTATGTCACATGCGCCATGAGGACGCCTCCGACGGAGCGATGGCCGCGCGTAGCATCGTGCTGTCGGGCGCCGGCAGTTCGCATCACGTAGGAATGTCGCTGGAACCGTTCCTCAGGAAACGCCTTCAGGTGGAAGCGCGCGCCGTCGCCTCGACTGACATAGTGCTGGACCCGTCTGTTACCTGCCTCAAGGATCACCCTTACTTGGTAGTACTGTTCGCTCGATCAGGCGATAGCCCCGAGAGCCTGGGCGCTATCGATGCAGTTCGCTCGGTGTGCCCGAATGCCAGGTTCCTGGCGATTACCTGCAACGAGCATGGGGGTCTGGCGACTGCGGCGAGAGAGGGAGCGTTCGACGGGGCTGTGACTGCTGTGGTCCTAGATGAGCGAACCAATGATAAGGGCCTGGCGATGACCTCGTCTTTCACAAACATGGTCGTAGCTGGCCAGGCTTTGGGGCTTGTCGAGGATATGGACGAGTACCTATCGACTGTAGATTTGCTGGCAGCGGCGGGCGAACGAGCTGTCACGAAGCTTGCCGACGCGGTGAAGGACGTCGCTGATCGGTCCTTCGCGCGCGCCCTCTTTTTGGGCAGCGGAGCGCTGTACGGGGCCGCGCGCGAGTCTGCGCTCAAGCTGCAGGAGCTGACGGATGGCGCCGTAGTGACGCAGAGTGAGACCTTCCTAGGGGTGCGGCATGGCCCCGAGGCAGTAGTAAATGAAGAGACACTAGTCGTCTATTTCGTTTCGGGCGACGAGTACAGAAGAAGATACGAACTCGACCTGATCAACGAGGTTCACGCCAAGCAACCGCGAGCTCTCAAACTTGCGGTTGCCCCCAGGGCATCGCGGGACTTGGCAGGCATTGTGGATGTGTGCGTTGAACTGGCGCCGACCGGCCCATTCGTCCATGATGACCTGCGCCCGCCTGTGGATGCGGTGATAGGGCAGTTGATAGCGTTGTTCAAGTCGGTAAGCTTGGGAATGGAGCCTGACAACCCATCGAGGCGCGGGATGATCAGCAGAGTTGTAGAGGGGGTGACGTACTATCCGCTGAGCGGCAACCGGTAAGATGATTGACCGTGAGGGGAAACCGGGAGGCATTGCTGTGAGTCTTCAAAACATGACGACGTTACTAAGCTTCGTTCGGGACGGTCAAGCCATAGCGGCGTTCAACTTCATCGACCTGGACGACTTGAGGGGAATCGTCTGCGCGGCAGAGCATGAACAAACGCCTGTCATTCTCCAGGTGAGCCAGAGCACTGCTAAGCACTTGGGGCTCGACTACGCGGCGGGCATGGCGCGGGTGGCGGCCCGGCGGTCGCGAGTGCCGCTATGCCTACACCTAGATCATGCGTCCGGCATTGACATCATCTGCGAGGCTATTGAGTGCGGTTTTACTTCAGTGATGTACGACGGATCCGCGCTGCCCTTCGAAGACAACCTGGATTTCACCGCTAGAGTAGTTGAGATGGCGCATGCTGCCGGGGTAAGTGTAGAGGCTGAGCTGGGCATAGTGGGCGGGAAGGAGGAGGCGATGAACGAGAAAACGGGTGAGGAGACGGCTGGGGAGATAACTGGGGGGATGGATGAGGGGATAGCTCGGGAGATAGCTCGGGAGATAGCTGAGGAAATGACCGGGGACCCCGGCAAGGAAAGAAGCGTAGCCATCCACGGCCACCCGCTCACTGATCCGCTGCAGTCCAGAGAATTCGTGCTGCGGACGGGCATCGATGCGCTGGCGCCTGCTGTCGGTACTGCCCACGGGTTGTACCGAGGAGCCCCACACATCGCTTTCGACCTGATATCTGCCATTCGCGACTTGGTGAATGTGCCTCTTGTCCTTCATGGAGGGTCCGATATCCCAGAGGAACTGCTTCGGCAGGCCATTCGAGCTGGAATTCGAAAGGTGAATGTAGGGACTGACCTGCAGGTGGCGCATGCCCAAGCGTTGCGCCGGGCCTTGCCGGGCGAGGGCGAGGTTCTGAACATGCGTGCGACTCATGCAGCAGCCGTTGATGCAGTGTGTGCCGTAGCCCGCGCCAAGATCGCGATCTGTTCCGGGCGCGGGGCGTCGTAGCACACGGGACCGGCGCTTTACGCTGGCCCTGGGGCGCAAATGCCGGTTGAGCTGGCCTTGTTATGATCTGTTCGTTTTGTGAACACATTTTGCGAGATGTGTCGCTGTGACCGAGGTCGAATCACATTCGTATCGTCTGCGTGGGCCGCACGTCAAGCTGTCTATGGGGACGGCAGCATGCATGAGCGGTAGTCTGCATGGGCGGGCATGCAGACATGCGAGTGCCGCGAGTGCTGCGAGCAGCGAATTGCGGGGATTTGGAGGTATGTGCAGGATGATGGGGTCCAAGATGATAGGGCCAAAGACGACGGGATACGAATCGATGTATGGGCGCGCGGCCTGTGCAGTCATGGCGATACTGCTGGTGTTTTTCGCGCTTGGCGGGGCCGGAACAGAGTGCGCAACCCCGGGCTCTGATGCCGGCAGCATTGTATCCGGATCCCAGAGTGTGAAGGTTGGGACTAAGGCTTTCCAGGTGGGCTACGTCCGGGTGGATCTGAGTGATCCCACGATCCGTCTTCGTGTAGTTCTGGGGCAGGATAGGGTGGGCGGGACTGAAGACCTTCTATCCATGGCAGCACGAGTGGGCGCGCAGGCTGCGATCAACGGGACTTTCTTTAACGCCTACGTCGATGGGCCCTACAAGGATCCTGTCGGAACGTTGATCCAGGGCGGCGAGTTCGTTCACCGGGGAGCCACCGGAACGGTGTTCGCTGTTGCGGGCGGAAACGAACTGAGGATGGAACCTGCACGGTTTAAAATTGTGGGCGCAACCAACGGCCTATGGACGTGGCCGGGGAACTGGTATTCGTACTGGATCAACAGAACGCCGACATCGCAGAATTACGCGGGGATTTTCACGCCGGCGCGAGGAAGTCGGACCGGAGCGGCCGACGGAGTATCGGTGGTGGTTAGGGATGGCACTGTCACCGCGATTGGCCGTGGCGAACACGAGATCCCTCAGGACGGATACGTCATCAACTTCCAAGGAAGTGAAGAAGGACTCGCTGCCCGCTTCGCAGTTGGTGCCGCTGTCGAGTACAAGGTTGTGATGTCGGACGGCAGCGACAGGACAGGATTCTGGGGGCGAGTCAGCGAAGGCCTTGGGGCAGGCCCTAAGCTAGTGTCAGGGGGAAAGGTAAGTTATTCCGCGGAATCGGCCAAGGCGGAGGGATTCACCGAGGCCAAGATCCTCTCGCAATCATCGGCGCGAAGCGGGCTTGCGCTGACGAAAGACCGAAACCTCTTGATGGTTACCTGCGCCGCAGCGACGGTGGCTCAATTTGCCCAGGTAATGCACGCCATGGGGGCGGTCGAGGCAATGAACCTTGACGGGGGAGCATCCTCAGGATTGGTGTGCGGAGGAAGATACCTGACCAAGCCCGGACGCGCGCTCAGCAATGGCCTGGTTGTGCTGGCCGACGGGCGGTGATGATCAGCGCCTGACGACTGTGTCTCGGCCCAAGCCCTTGGCCTCGTAGAGCGCGGTGTCTGCGTTCCTGATGAGGAATTCCATGTTAAAACCTGGGCCCGCTGTATCACATGCGATGCCGAAGCTGGCTGTGACCTTGATCAGCTGCCCGTCGTAGACTCCCTCGAAGGCGTTGATGCTCTTGCGAAGCCTCTCTGCCAACGCCATAGCGTCCTCTGTGCCCATGCCTGGAACGGCTATGATGAACTCCTCGCCTCCGTATCGTGCGAGAATGTCCTGGGCGCGTGTGTTCTGACTAAGCAATGATGCGATTCCCTGAAGCACCATGTCGCCGGCTCTGTGACCATAGGTATCGTTCACGGCTTTGAAATGATCGATATCCAGCATGATTATAGACACGGGGCAACCGACTCGCTGCCTGCCGGTCAACTGCTCTACCTGATCATAGAACGACCTGCGATTAGCGATGCCGGTCAATGCGTCGAGATCTGCAAGGTTCTTCATGGTTCGAACCATGGCCATCTCCTTGGTGATGTCGGTCATGGTGAGGTACTTGGCCAGCATGCGTCTACCATTGCGCCTGCTATTCTGGCCTACGGTGCGAATGTGCACCCTGAACACGCGGCCCGTACCGTCGTTCAGCGCAATATCGGTTTCCCCATCCCGATGCGCTGCGGCGAATTCCGCAATCTCCGGGTGCTTTTCGAAGACTACAGGGAGAAGCTCGCCTGCATAGTCGTTGCCTCGATCCGGTACGATCTGGTGTAGGGCCGGGTTGTAGTCGGCAACCCGGTTGTTCCTATCGATGATGACGACAATGTCGTACATGCCGTCGAAGACCCGACTCTTGGCTATCGACACAAGATCAAACACCTGACCAGGACTCAGCCCTATGAGCAGAAGCACGTTAACTGCCATGAACCCGTATGGTGTAAGGTCCACGCCATAGGGGCTAAGCCCTGCCGCATATGCGTTGCTACTTAGTCCCATCAAGGCGAAACCCACCAGTAAAAGCCATTGCCCAGCCTTGAGGTCAGCCGGAGCAGTGATTATTGATCGGGCCACTACGGCAACGCCGGCAACCGTAGCCAGATTCGCATATGTCATACTCACCATGTACCAAGGGCCGCGCGTAATCTGGACTATGGTCAGTACTCCCACTCTGGTGAGCACCAGATCGGCATAGTACAGGTGGTGGAGGTGGGTGGTGTACATGCCGACTAGGGTGAGTATGGAGAAGGCGAGCATGGCGATTGCCGGTTTGCTGCTCGGATTCCAGCGCTTCCCTGTGAACTCAAGGGCAGTGAGTAACCCGAGTGTGGGCAGGAAAGCTATGCCCAGGTATTCGACTCTGAGATAGACGAGGGCTTCGCTTACTGTCTGAGCAGTGAGTTCGAAGGCGTAGCCAAACGAGTATATAGATGCAGCAATGGTGAGACAGGAGAACCACAGGTTCTTGCCCCATTTGCTCTGAACCATCACGTAGATGCCGATGCTCAACTGGACGATTCCAGATATCACCAGGGCACCTACGATCACATGCCCCATACTAACATCCTGCCTAGCTCTGTGAATTCCGTGCGCCACCCGCGACTAGTTACACATTTCGCGTCAATTATCGTATTTCCTCTATAAGTGTCGATTACCGAAGTGCAGCCGCGCTTACATGTCGCGGAACTTGAGCCGATGCAGGAGCGCTGGCAGTTCGCCCAGGGTGCATATGAGTGCGTCTGGCTGGCAGTCGCCGGGCGACGCGCCGAATGCATCTGCCGCCATGGTGGCTCTGAATGAAGCGTCCCGGACCGAGGCGAAGTCCGTGGCGAACGGCCTGTCTTCAGGGAGCAGGCCGCGCAGGCTGTGCGGTATGTCTGGGCGGAGCCACACAGAGTAGCCGCCCGCCTGCTTCGCGCCCCAGGCGTCGTGGATGATATCATCTCCTACGTGTATGGGCATGTTCCGTCCTTCTCGCCATCCGGCCCACGCCGTGCGGAATATGCCGGGCATGGGCTTGGCTGCGCCGGCCTGCTCGGGTGTGGTGATTGCGCTGAAGAAGTCGATTAGCCCCAGGGCATCCAGCACGGGCGCCTGGTACTTCAGGTAACCGTTGGTGACGACGGCGAGTGTGTAGCCTGCGCCTTTGAGTGCGTCTAGCGTTTCATATGCACCTTCGAGGCGCGCTATCATGCCCGGCACTGTGCAGTAGTGGCGCACCAGGGCGGCGATGTCGAAGTGGGGGATTTCGGGCAGCACGTCGGGGTGTGTGACGGGCGGTACACCGGAGGGCGCTCCGGAGAGTGCCACGCTCTGCGCTTCTAGGGCGCCAGCCCGACAGGCCAAGTCCTCGGCGACGCGCCCCACAATGTCGTCCCAGTCATAAGCCTCTACCATGCGTCCTGCCTGCAACCTCTGTCTTGCTTCGTCAATGATGAGCTGAAGAACCAATCTCTTCGGGTCCGTGCCAGTCTCCCGGGCAGCTATGGACGAGGCGTACGGCTCCAGGGCCCGGACCACGTGTGGAAACACGCCCCGTCGGAATGGGTTCTGCATGAGTACTCCGTCTAGATCGAAGGTTACTAGAGCATTCAGAGTTATCACCTCTGATAGAAGGAACTAGAGCCCTACCGCCGAAATACCAGTGGACGAGGCTGCGCGGGGCTGTGCCTGCAACAGCGAATAACGCGCTGCATCCCTGGAATGTGATTCGCGCTACGGGTCTCTAGTCCTGCCTACCATCGGCCCGGTCACAGAATACGCCTAAAGGAGGGGTCACGAGTGTCCAGACGTGTGCTCATTGCCATCGGCATTGTCCTCATGATTGCCCTTGGAAGCCATATGCCTGCGGCTATGGCTGCTGCTCCGTCCAAACCTATCACCATCACTTGGTGGATTAACCCCTGGAGGATTGCGCCGCCCGGTTTCCCTGACGACAAGGCGCCAACGGCCGAGGACTTTCCAAAATGGGCAAGCGAGGAGTTTATGAGGCTTAACCCCGGCGTGACGGTCAAGTATGAAGTCGTCACTAACACCGGATTCGACCAGAAGATCGCCGCGGCGATTCTCGCAGGAAACCCACCCGATGTACTGCGACCCATCGGCTTCAAACGTGAATGGGCCAGGCAGGGACTGCTAGAGCCGATCGACGACTACCTTACAGCAGAGGAAAGGCAGGACTTCTACCAGTACGCTCTGGACGTAGGTAAGGTCAGCGGTCGCTACTACTTGTTCCCGTGGAATAACAGCAATAATGGCATGGGTTCGACGCTCCTGATCAACCCGGCCGTTTTCAAAGAGCGCGGCGTGAGCACTCCGTCACTGCCTGAGCGGGGCTGGACTGTCGATGAGTTTATGCAGGCCGCCCAGAGGCTTACCTTTGACCGCGACGGCGACGGCAAGACTGATGTGTACGCGCTCAGCTTCCCCGCCAAGG
>DAOTAC010000104.1:0-5544 GCA_035382325.1 Bacillota bacterium
GCACATCTCCTGTGAGCGGCGCTGCCGGTTTCGCGGTGGTGCGGTCTTTGTCGCGTCTCCATATGCCCGCGCCGGGCACAGCAGCTATGAGCGCCTGGGTATAGGGGTGTGCCGGGCTGCCAAACACCTGTCCGGACGGCCCTGTCTCAACTAGGTGCCCCAGGTACATGATGCCAATCTGCGGCGACATGTTCTTGACCAACGCCAGGTCATGGGCGATGAATATGTAGGTCAGGCCGAACTGGTCCTGGAGTTTGCGAAGCAGATTGAGTATCTGGGCCCGGATCGACACATCAAGCGATGACACCGGCTCATCGGCTATGATCAGCTTGGGACGCATAGCCAGCGCCCTTGCGATCCCAACCCTCTGACGCTGCCCGCCGCTGAACTCATACGGGTATCTTTCGGCGGCATCCGTAGGCAGTCCCACGACATCAAGTAGATGCCTGACTCGTTCCTTCTGCTCTGCGTGGGTTCCGATGTTATGTACCCTGAGAGGCTCCGAGATGATCTTGGCGACAGTGTGACGCGGGTTGAGCGATGAATATGGGTCCTGGAATATCATCTGCATGTCGGTGCGGGCCAGGCGCAATTCTTCAGGTCCTTTAGCGGAGAAGTCCTCGCCGTTGAACCTGATACTGCCTGAAGTAGGCTCTTCCAGCCGAAGTATGGTCCGGGCCGCCGTGGACTTTCCGCATCCGCTCTCGCCTGCAAGCCCGAACGTAGAGCCTTTTTCAACATCGAAAGAGATCCCGTCCACCGCCCGCACAGTCCCCACAGTCCGCCGGAATAGGCCGCCGGTAACCGGGTAGTGCTTCTTCAGGTCTGTTACTTCAAGCAAAGCTTCCTTCATCGCCTGTCACCTCCGCCCAGACATCTCACCCTGCGCCCGTCTCCAGTGCTCTCCAGTTCAGGCCGGCACTCACGGCACTCTGTGCGCGCCTCGCCGCATCTGGGAGCAAACCGGCATCCGGTCGGCGGGTCCAGCAGGTTAGGCGACGCTCCTTCAATCGAGTAGAGCATCGTTCCCGTGGGATCGTCCATTTTTGGCACGGACGAGATAAGCCCGCGCGTGTATGGGTGCGTTGGGCATTCCAGCAGCGCGCCGGTCGAACCTTCTTCGACTATCTGCCCTGCGTACATCACCGCCACCCTGTCCGCAACCTCGGCCACTATCCCGAAATCATGCGTGATGAGGAGCACTCCCATGTTCAGCTCCTGCTGCAGCTGACGGATTAGGTCGAGTATTTGCGACTGAATTGTCACATCCAGGGCGGTGGTGGGCTCGTCCGCGATCAGGACCTTAGGGTTGGCCGCGAGAGCCATGGCGATCATGACCCGCTGCCTCATCCCGCCGCTCATCTGGTGCGGGTAGTCCTTTGCCCGCCGAGCAGGGGATGCAATGCCCACCCTGTCCAGCAGTTCCACAGCTTCCTTGTCTGCCTCGCGCTCCGAGACCTTATGGTGAACGAGGATGGCCTCCGCCACTTGGAAACCCACAGTATACACCGGGTTGAGGGATGTCATGGGTTCCTGGAATATCATGGAGATGTCGCCGCCCCGCACCTTGCACATGTCGGGCTCCGAAAGTTCGAGAAGGTTCCTTCCTTCCAAGAGCACGCGGCCGGACACTATGAGGCCCGGCGGAGACGGGATCAGCCTCATGATGGAGAGAGCGGTCGCGCTCTTCCCGCAACCCGACTCGCCTACAAGAGCCAGCGTCTCACCGCGTTGCACTGCCAACGATACGCCGTCTACCGCATGGATCGGGCCGCGTTCAGTAAGATACCATGTTACAAGATCTTCTACGACGAGTGTAGGCTCATCCAATGCTCTCGCCTCCCCCCGGCCTCCCGATGCCTGCCTGTTTGCCGATCCCTGCGTACCTGGCCATTCTCTTTCTCAACTTCGAGTAAGCAGACTGCCTGGGGATATGGGGGTTTAGAACCTCTTCCAGAGCGTACCCGAACATCATGAAACCGAAGACGGTTATGAATATGGCAAGTCCCGGGGGAATGACCCACCACCATGCGCCAAACAGCAAGGCATGGCCCGACTGCGCCTCATAGAGCATCTTCCCCCAGCTCACTGCGGTTGGATCTCCGAAGCCGAGGAAACTCAGCCCGGCCTCTGCCACCATCACGCCGGCAGCGGAGAGCACCCCATTTACGATGAGGAGCGGCGAGACTGATACCAGTATGTGTTCGCGCATGATGTGCCCGGGCCTCGCCCCGACGCTTCGCGACGCAACCACGAAGTCGCGCGACTTGAGCGAGAGCACCTGCGACCGTATCATCCGAGCGACGCCCGCCCAGCCCAGCATGGTGAAGATGACGATTATCATGTAGAACTTAGTGCCCATGTAGTTCGCCAGGAGTATCATGAGCGGCAACCCCGGCACTACAAAGAGGATGTCGCAAGTCCTCATTATTAGGGTATCGGCGAACCCTCCCAAGTAGCCTGCTACGATGCCGAGTAGCGCTCCCAACACGGTAACGCACACCCCAGTGGTAATACCGACGATCAGCGAGACCCGGGCTCCATATATCAACTTGCTCAGGATGTCCTTGCCCTGAGCGTCAGTGCCCAGGGGATGCCCCGGTCCCGGAGGCAGTCGTCTGGGCCCTCTCTGGCCAATGTCGTACGGATCGTACGGTGCGATCCACGGCGCTGCAATCGCAATGATGATGACCGCAGCCGTTATTATGATCCCGACCCGTCCGCGGGGGTGTCTCCATAGTCGACTGGCAATGTCGTGCACGTCATGTCCCCCCTACTTCAGCTTAACCCGTGGGTCCAGCCGAGCGTAGGCAAGGTCCGCGCACAGGTTGGCCAGGATTGTAATGACAGCCATTATCAACATCGTCCCCTGCATCAAAGGATAGTCCAAAGACCGGGAGGCCTCCACGATCAACAGGCCCATCCCTTCCCACGAGAATATGGTCTCGATCACTGTCGCTCCGCCCACAAGCCCAGACAGGCTCATGCCTATTCGGGTGACAAGCGGAAGCATTGCATTGCGGAGAGCATGCCTGTAAAGAGCCGTGTTCTCGGATAGGCCCTTCGCGCGCGCGGTCCGGACGAAGTCTTCGCCGGATATCTCTACCATGGAGTTGCGCACCAGGATCCCATAGCCCACAATCCCGCCTATGCACATCGACAGCACTGGCAGGAATGCGTGCCTAGCCACGCTTCCGATGAATGCCCAGTTCCACCCCACTGGAACGTGCGGGCTGACCATGCCGTAGGCCGGAAAGACCGGCCAGTAGAAGGCCAGTATCAGTGTGAGTATCATGGCAATCCAGAAAGACGGGAGGGCTGACACAACGATCGAAGCAGAAAGCAAAATCGTATCGAGATGCCCTCCCCTCTTCCAGGCTGCGGCGGCGCCGAGCGCAACCCCCAGCGCCACCGACACCAGGAAAGACGATAGAGTAAGTACCAGTGTCCACGGTATGCGCGAGAGTATGATCTCGCTCACAGGGCGCCTGTAGGAGAAGGAGGTCCCGAGCTCTCCTCGGAGCAGGTTCCCGAGGTATACTGCATACTGTACATGAAGCGGCTTGTCGAGGCCAAACTGCGCCAGTATCTCCTGCTTGGCCTCTGGCGAAAGCCGCGGATCGTTATAGAGGTGCCCCGCAGGAGTCCCCGGAGTGAGCCGCGGCAGGAAGAAGTTGAGCGTCACCACTATGAAGAGGATCAGCGCGGTCTGGAGCAGCCTCCTTGCCCAATAAGCGCCCGACACTATTACTTTCCTCCCTTGTAGACCAGGTTGGAGTAGGTCGTCGAATTGTTGATACAGCTATCGGGCTCTACGGTCCACCCCGTGAAACGGTCGTCCCTGTAGAGCATGAGTACGTTGCTGCTGAACAGCGGAATGTGGTAATAGGCCTCAGCCAACTTGGCCTGCATATCGCGAAGAAGCTTGATCCTCGCCTGGTCATTCATCTCGACCAACATGGCCTCGGCAAGCTTGTCGTATTCAGGGTTGGAGTAACCTCCGTAGTTGAACCCCGCAACACGCCCTTCATTGATGACGCCGCGCGAAGTGTGTGCATAGTAGAACATCATGTCAGGCACGGAGAAGCTCACGCTCGACACCGCAGCATCGAAATCCGCAGCCTGCTCCTTATTCCTAAGCGACTCCGCAGTGAGCGGAGTGAAATACGCATCGATTCCTATCTGCTTTATCTGATATACGAGCAGCTCTGCCAGGTTTATGCTGGTTGGCAGATTGCCCGTGAGTATCTCCAACTTGATGGGTTTGCCGTTCTTGTCCTCCCTGATGCCGTCGCGGTTTTTGTCGACATATCCGGCCTGATCAAGGATGGCCTTCGCCTTCGCAACGTCGCGCGGCACGGGGCCAAGGGCCTTGTTGTAGTGCAGATCGCTCGGAACGACGAGCCCAGGGCCCTGCTCACTGCCATAGCCCAGCAGCACCTGGTCGATGAGCTCCTTCTGGTTGATGGCGAGCGATACCGCCTTGCGCAGCGTCGCGTCATTCCACGGAGCGCGCCTCAAGTTGAACATCAGCGTCCTCACGGAGGTGCTGGGCGCCATTGCCACCTTGACGTTCGGATAACCCTTGGGATTCCTGTCGATCTCCTCCGCCACTGCCGGATCGACACTCCAGAGAAGCGCATCAAGATCGCCCCTACGGAGGGCCATTATCCCCATGGTTTCGTCGCGCAGCACCCGGAGGGTGATGGTTTCAACATTGAGGCTGGACCGATAGTGGTTGCCCAGGTTCTTCAGCGTTATGAACTGACCGTCGCGCCTTTCTGCAACTGCGCACGGTCCGCATCCTATCGGGTTATCGAGATTGGGGTAGTTTCTCGGGTCGTCTATCTTGCTCCAAATGTGCTTGGGCAAGATAGACGGAGCGGTGGCGATGAAGCGGACCGCGTTCGATGAGGGACTGCGGAATGTCACACGCACTGTGTGTTTGTCGATTGCCTTCGCCCCTGCGAGATTCCCTATGATCGCCATGAAGCTTGGGAACCGCTTCTCGCGAATGAAGTTGAAGCTGAACTCCACATCTTCAGCAGTGACGGGCTTCCCGTCATGCCACTTCGCGTTCGGGTTCAACTTGAACTCGACTGACGTCCCTCCGTCTTTGATCTCCCAGCTGTCGGCCAGGCCCGGAACCAAGCCTTCGTCGGAGTCCCAGCCAAGAAGGGTGTCGTACACCCATCCGATGACGAACGTTTCAGAGCTTCCGTAGCCCATGTATGGGTTGAGGTTCTTGACGTCTGCTATCACTCCAAGGTTGAGGTTGCCGACGGCCTTGGCCGCCCCCGCTACCCCAGCGCCCGTCGGAACCATCAGAAGGCCGACACAGAGGATAGCGATTACCACACTCCTAAGCGGCTTTTCCATGCGCACTACCTCCTTGCTTCGCAATCCTGCGTCTTGCGTCTACAGAATCTTCGTCCCAAAAGCATTGGGGCCAACGCTGTTGTCGAATATCTCTTCTATGTGAATCACATAGACCGGCCTCTTCTGCCACAGATCAGTGTTGGGTTTGTGGTACACATCGTGCTG
>DAOTAC010000104.1:5644-7456 GCA_035382325.1 Bacillota bacterium
AGACCGGCCTCTTCTGCCACAGATCAGTGTTGGGTTTGTGGTACACATCGTGCTGAGCGTTGATGAATTTGTGATACTTGCCGTCTCTGTGAATCTCCATCTTCCCGCGAACCTCATAGGTGATGGCGGGTGGCTGATAGTACACCAGCGTTACTTCCGGGTTTTCGAGATAGTTGGTCCAAGAATGCTTGAGTGCCAGCTCGATCGAGCCCAAAATCGAGAAATCGATCCGCTCCTTGCATCCCTCGCCCCACATGTACTTCACGAGTAGCTGCAACCCCTCTTCGCTGTACCCATCGCGCCAACCGCGGCCGATGTGCTCGAGGTAGGCATCAAGGACTTCGTCCAGGTACTCAGCCTTGGGTATGAACCCTACACCTTTGATAGAACCGTTGAGGCCGGCGCTGCCGTTGGATATGAACGTAGGAGTATGTCGGGTAAACCCGAGGAAAACCTCGTCTCGACTGACTTGATCGCCCTGAGCTTGCCTTCGCACCAGCTCGGCGCGACCGTCGTAGGCCCATCTCACAAACTTGTCCGGCAATCTGAATTCGTCCATACACTAACCTCCTAGTACTGCGCAATCTGCTCAGCGGGCGTGGTTTGAGATTGGTCTGTGGTTACGCGTTAACTACGCTTCTTCGAGGCAGCAGCTGATAATCCTCCCATTCTCCGAGCTAACTTCTATCACGCGCCGTTCGAGGCCTCGCCTATCAACCCCAGTTGTGTCCTGTATGGCTACCCTAGCCATCGCAAGAAGGATTAGGAACGGAAAAGGCGAAATCAGTGGCGAATTGGGCCCCATCGGGCGGATTGAGATGGTCGGCATTGACCAACTCCGCTGACGCGCATCTGGATAGAGCCATCTTGTGCGTAGACTCCTACATCTACTTCGGTACTGACGATCACTTTGTCAACTACATCCTAAAGTTCCTTGCGCCCGGCGGAACGCTGGCCGTGGCCATGCCCGGACTCATGAAGGATTCTGAGGACGGCGTCTCACACCATCTAAAGCCGTTCTGGGGGCAGGACTGCTGGTGCTGGCATAGACTTGAATGGTGGAGACACCTCTGGGAGCGCACTGGACTGGTGGACATGGTCGAAGCCGACACGCTTCCGGATGGATGCGCCTCGTACGTACGCTGGAGAGAAGCCCAGGACAAGGCGGGCCTGAACCCGTGGCCCCAGGACATTGGGATCTTGAAGCAAGACGCGGGAGAATATGTAGGATTCATCAGGCTAGCAGCGCGCAAGACGTAGGTTATCGTCGCGTATCGAGGCTCCGGATCACCGCATTGATCCGCCTTCTCACCTTCTGGTATTCGATTTCTGCCCACGCCCTGAGCCTCTTCGGCGGTCAAGGCGCCAAGGTAGTGCAACGCTTCATGCCTAGGAATTCCGTCCCGCATGACGGACTCAACGATGGTGCCGTTCGTCTCGACCGCCGTCAATGATATCACAGCGGGGAGCACAGTGTAAACCAATAATTCCCACATGCGCGTCATGAGAAGGAAAGTCCGCAGCAGGTGTACTACGCAATCGCATATGATCCTCTGACCGCAGAGACCAAAGACATGACAAGCTCCTGTTTGACAAGAACCGAGACTGCCTTCTGGGTCAGTCCATCCCGGGCCCGGCAGGCCCCGAGGGGTTCTACCGGCGACTTGGGCTCGAGCCCACGGAGATCGCTACGGGGACCAGCCGGAATACGTTCTAGGCCTGGACGAGTGAGCTCCGAAGACGACAAGGCAACGTCGCTGAAGCCTGATCACTATCTCATGTAGCGTTTCAGTTGCTCGTAGAAGTTCTCTC
>DAOTAC010000105.1:0-7431 GCA_035382325.1 Bacillota bacterium
AGCATCGCGGGAAAAGCCGGGGCCAGGGAGATATCGGGCAGCCTGTTCGAAGCCATGAGCGGTTCCTGTGAACTACAGAAGAAATCGCTGGCGCCGTGGCTCACACGCAACCTGGAAGAGAGCGGCGTACTGGTGATTCCGATACCGCGGTACATGCCCCGAGACGATCGGTCTGCGCCCAAAGCGTGTCAGCAGTACTCGTTGCCCGAGTTCTATGACAACATAGTCCTGCTCGATACGGGCCACGCCAAGCTGATGGCGCCCTTCTTCCCCATGGATCGACTCCGCGCCGTCCCCGGCTTCGAGTCGGCGCTCTACCAGGACCCTTATGCAGGAGGCAGGGGCAATTCCATCAGGTTTGCGGTGATTACCCCGCATGATCTATCGATGAAGGTGACCGGAGTGGAGAACCTATTCTGTGCAGGCGAAAAGGCAGGCCTCATGGTAGGGCACACCGAAGCTATCTGCACGGGCACGCTAGCAGGACACAATGCAGTGCGAAAAGCCGTCGGCAAAGAGCCTCTGATTCTACCCTCATCGCTTGCCTGCGGCGACCTGCTCGCCTGTATCGAGCGGTCGCTGGGCTCGCCCTCGGGGTTGCTCAGCAAGTACACCTTTGCCGGCGGCGTGTACTACAACCGGATGTATGACTCGGGATTGTACACCACCGATATCCGCCGCATCTCCCAGCGGGTCAGGGATGCCGGCCTCGCAGGCATCTTCGCACGGCGGTTGCTCTGAGCGCAGACGGGCGAGGCTACCACCCGCCCTTCGCGCCTCCGCCGCCAGAGCGCCCGCCGCCGAAGCCGCCGAAGCCTCCGGACGAACTGCCGCCAGATCGGCCTCCGGAGTGACCTCCCCAGCCTCCTGTAGACTTGGGCAAGGTCATTGGGGTACGCCACGTGCTGCCTCCGCCTCCGCTGCCGCTGCCCGGCCCTTTTCCGCGCGGGCCGCGACGGCGATTGGAAATCGCTATGATGACCATGGCGACGACCAGGAAGACAATCACAGCAGCGATTTCGCCAATGGAATCCGAGGACTCATCGCTTCCCGGCCCTTCGCCGGCTCGACCCTTAAGACGGTCGGAGACCATGGTAATGGATGCCTTGATACCCGCTGCCGGATCGCCCGCTTTGAACTTTGGAACAAGGGCCTGATCGATCACTTTGCCGAGAAAGGAGTCGGGCAGTTCGCCTTCGAGGCCGTAACCGGTCTCGAACTTCATCTCCCTCTCCTCAGAAGCGATCAGGAGGAGCAGGCCGTTGTCCTTGCCTGCCTCGCCGATACCCCATTCCTCGAACAGCCGTACAGAGTAGTTATCGATGGTATCGCGGCCAAGATCAGGCACGGTGACCACTGTAAACTGCACACCCGTATCTTGCCAGAGCACGACAAGCTGGCTCTCGATTTCGTCAACGGCGGAACGCCCCAGCATACCCGCAAGATCCGTCATGAGACGCGCGGGCTCGGGCCTTGCGGGGAGTGCCGTCTTCGCATAGGCCGGATAGGGCAAAGCGCCCATGGCCAGCAGGAACGTCACGGCAATCGCGAAGAGCCAAACTGGGAGACGTCTGCGATCTACGTGATTCACGTGTGTGCCCTCCGCTTTACTAGAACTTCACCTCGGGCGCTCTTTCCGCGCCTTCGGCTGCCTCGAACATCTGCTTGGGCGAAACACCCTTCATGCCTGCTACTATCGAGTTCGGAAAGACCCTGATGTACACGTTGTACGACTGGACGGACTCATTGTATCGCATTCTAGCGACAGCTATCCGGTTCTCGGTACCCGACAGTTCATACATAAGCTCCGAAAAGTGCGCATCCGCCTTGAGTTGAGGGTAGTTCTCAATTACCACCAGCAAGCGCGACAGGGCGCCTTCCAGCTGGTTGACAGCCTGAGCCGTCTCATCAACCGTTCTCGCCCCGCCAAGCTTGGCCCGGGCCTCTGCTATCGCAGTGAAGACCTCTTCCTCATGGGCAGCATAGCCCTTAACCGTTTCCACAAGATTCGGAATCAAATCATAACGTCGTTGCAGCTGATTCTGGACTTCAGACCACTGGACGTTGACGTCTTCCTCCGCCCGTACTATGGAGTTGGATATCCTCACAAAGCTGGAAGCGAACAGAACAACCAGCGCCAGCAGGACGATGAGCACCACGAGCCCAGTCCTTTTCATGGCATGCGCCCCCTCTCAATACCTTCGAGTAGTTTCGGAATGCCTGTCGGACGGTTATAGATTAACACGCTTAATGCCTAACGACAACCGATGGTCAATCGTTCCCAGCCTTCTAGGCCCACCCGGCCCACTCGGCCTGCTTAGCCCACGTGGCCCGCTCGGCCTACCCGGCCTGCCCAGCCTGCCCAGCCGATACGCGTTTCTTCTCCCTGGAATACAGGTAAAGAGCTACTATAGTCGCGATGTACGGCACCATCTGGGTGAATTGCGGCGGTATTCTGGTGCTCTGCAGGCTGAGGCCCAGGCCGTCGAAGAACCCGAACACCAACGACATGGTGAGCAGCCCTAAGGGACGACCGCGGGTGAGTATGATCACCGCCAGCGCGATCCAACCGCGTCCGTTCGACATGTTCTCCGCAAACAGTGTCACGTAGCCCAACGACAGATAGACGCCGGCCAGCCCGCATAGCGCGCCCGAGATCAGTATTGCCTGGGCTCGTATACGGTCTGAGCTAACGCCCACGGAATCCACTGCCCTCGGATCCTCGCCAGCCGCCCTAAGACGCAGGCCGTAGCGTGTGCGGAACATGTGCCACTCTATCACGATCGCCAGAGCCAGTGTCACATAGACGAGAAACGGATGCCCGCTCGCTACCGGCCCGATACCGGGCAGCGCGCCGATGAGAGGAATGCGAATACGCGGTATGGCACGAATCATGGGCGACATGAACGCACCCTTCACACGGAACATCTGCCTCAGAGCGTAAGTCGTGCCTCCCAGGGCCAGCATGTTTATGGCTGTGCCCGTGACAAACTCGTCTGTTTTGAGATATACGGCGAATACCGCGAACACCAGGGCGGCCACCACCCCCCCCACCATGCCTGCCAGCGTGCCAACGACCCATGAACCCGCGAGGTAACTGCCGGCCACTGCAGTGAACGCGCCGATCAGCATCATCCCTTCCATGGCTATGTTGAACACATTGGCGTAATACGTGTACGTGCCCCCAAGCCCGGCAAGAAGCACCGGCGTGGCGGCGAGCACGCTCGAGCGGAGCATCTCAATGACCAGATGCACGGCGCTCACCCCCTTCTCCCTTGCCGATGTCCTGCGCCCCGCCGGCCGCAGCCCGCGCCCGGAGTTTGGCAGCCCACCTGTTTATGAGCAATCGGGTCGATTCCCTGCTGGCAACGACAAAGAGCACTATGATGGCCTGCAAGACCAGCGCGAACTCGCTTGGAACCGCCGTCTCCAGCTCCATGCCCATGGCGCCGGTCTGTATGGCGGCAAAGAACAGAGCATAAAGCCCTGTAGGCACCATCCCATTGGCCGCCACAATGGCGATCATCACGCCGTCCCAAGCGTAGTTGGCGCCCATGCCTTTCACGAACCGATGCTGCATGCCTCCCATGATCATCAGCCCGCCCGCAAGCCCCGCCAGGGCCCCGCTCAAAAGCATGGCGCGAGTGAAATTAGCCTCGTTGCGGCACCCTCCTACTCTGGCAAACGCAGAGTTCTGGCCCATCACTCTCCATTCATAGCCTAGCTTGGACCGGTCCCATATGACCCACGTGATGACAAACGCGACGCACGATACGACAAACGCCGCGCTGAGCCCATCCCACATCGGCAGCCAACTGCCTGGATTGGTCATTTTGGTCATCGGCGAATATGTCGTGCGGTCCCACATTGGGCCGGATATGAGGTAGAGGGTGAAGTAGTCGGCGATGAAGTTGAGCATCAGGGTCGTGATGAACTCGTCCATATTGAACCGTCGGCGCAGCCCTGCGGCGATCCCCGCCCAGAGCGCCCCGGCGGCCAGAGCAACCATGATCGCAAGAGGGATCATCACGGGTGTCGGCAGATCGCAGGCGATTCCAAACGCCGCAACCGCCATGGCGCCGATCAAGAACTGGCCAGGTTGGCCCAGGTTCACGCAATTGCTGCCGAATCCCACCGCAGCCGAAAGGCCGGTCAGGACGAGCGGCGTGGCTTTGTTCAGTGTAGATACGATCGCGAACTTAGAGAAAAGACTGTAAGAGAAAAGCGCAGCATAGCTCGGCAACGCCGGGTATCCCTGCGCCCACAGGATCGCAAGGCCGGCCAGGAGAGCTACCACTATCCCGGCTAGAGCTGTAATCGCATTCTTGCTCATCGGGCGCATGCCCCCTCTCCCGCCTGGGCCCCGCCCCAGGGCCCGGGCTGCGGCTCGCGGGCCCCCAACATGTACTCGCCGACTTCCTCGCGGGTAGTGTCGGGCGGCGCTAAGTCTGCCACGATCCGGCCCCGGTGCATCACTAAGATTCGGTCGGCCAGGTTGAACAGCTCGTCAAGGTCGGCAGATATCAGCAGGCAGCCTGCGGCCGCGGTCGCAGTCGCAGTCACAGTCGCGTCTGCGCCCACGTCTCCAGTCGCGCCCTCGATCGAACCCCTCTTGCGGATGATCTCTCGCTGGATGAACTCCACCGAGCCTACGTCCACGCCTCTGGTAGGCTGGTCAAGCAGGACGAAGTCGGCGTCGAAGAGAAATTCGCGACCGACCACCACCTTCTGCTGGTTTCCACCTGAAAGAGATGATATGGGCGTGTCGACGTTTGGGGCCAGAACACCGAAAGACTCGACCAGGTTCTGCGCGAAGCGTCGGCACTTCGCGGGGTTCAGAAGCGCCCTCCACCCCGACTCGATCCGCCGATTGAGGCGGTGGTGCGTCATTATGGAATTATCCGTCAGGCTCATCTTCTGCGCACTGCCAGACGCCTTGCGGTCCTGCGGCACATAGCACATGAGCTTGCGTCGTTCGATGACCGGCGCGCGAGTGACGTCCCGACCGCAGATTTTGACCTGCCCTGACTGGACCGGCGCCAAGCCCGTAACTAGCTGCACCAGCTCAAACTGGCCGTTGCCTTCTACCCCGGCTATCCCAACAATCTCGCCCCGTCTCACTGTAAACGACACCCCGTCCAGTCTGCGCCTGCCGCCTGCGTCCACATAGCTCAAATCACGGGCCTCGAACACCACATCACCGCAGCAAGCAGGGGGCTTCTCTACCGAGAACACTACGTCCCTGCCTACCATGGCCCGGGCAAGATCTGCCTTGCCGAGGCCGCGATTCTCCCAGGTGGCGACGTGACGTCCGCGGCGCATCACAGTGATAGTGTCAGATAGCTCAAGCACCTCGTCGAGCTTGTGGCTGATGAAGATGATCGTCTTGCCGGCAGCGTTCAGATCGCGCAGACGCCTGAAGAGCTCCCCCGTCTCCTGAGGAGTGAGCACAGCGGTAGGCTCGTCCATGATCAGCACATCCACATCACGGTATAGCAGCTTGAGGATCTCAACCTTCTGCTGTGCGCCCACAGACGTATCGCATACTCTATCATCGATGTTGAGGTTCAGGCCGTAACGGTCGATAAGCGACTGCACGCGTCGGCGCGCCTCGGCATTTCGCAACGCGCCCAACCGCCCCACGGGCTCGGCGCCGAGTATCACATTTTCGTAGATAGTATAAGAAGGCACCAGCATGAACTCCTGATGCACCATTCCGATCCCGGTCGCCACCGCCTCGCGTGGACTGGCATACCGCACGCGGCGACCGCGGAAGCTGATCTCGCCGCTGCTTGCAGGGATCATACCATACAAAACCTTCATCAAGGTCGACTTGCCAGCCCCGTTTTCGCCGATGAGCGAGTGGATCTCGCCTTCCTTGATTGTCAGGTCGACGCGGTCCAGAGCGAGGGTATCGGGGGGATACACCTTGATAAGGGAACGCATCTCTATGAAGTGATCGTCCAAGTGACTTGGCACCTCCAGGATATCAAACAAGACGCAGAGCAGGACCTTCTGCGCCACTGATCGGCCCTGCCCCGCGCCGGATACACTTCGCGTGGGTTCACGAGCACTTCGGCTGCCCCAAGTGCCGGAATTTGCCCGCGTGTCCCAGATTATCCGCTACTGATACCTCTTCACCTTGATCTGCCCTGACTTGACCTTCTCCTGGATTTCCAGGACGCGCTGGAGCGATTTCGCGGGCAGGATCTTCTCGGTGTGCTCGTCGATTGCGAGCCCCACTCCGCCTTCCTTGAGACCGTATTCCAGCACCACGCCTGGCTTATACGTGCCGTCGACGATGGTCTTGAATACGCCGTAGATGGCGTCTCCCACGTTCTTCAGGTCAGAGGTGACCACATGCCCCGGTTGCAGCGGGTTCTGGTTGGAGTCGACGCCGATCGCGTACTTGCCTTCCTCCCGAGCCGCCTCCAGCACGCCCGAACCGGTGAGCGCAGCTATCTGGAAGACGATATCTGCCTTCTGCGAGTACAGCTGCTTGGCGGCCTGCTTGCCGCGGACTGGGTCGTCCCACGTCCCGGCAAAGACCGTTTTCACCTCGATGTCCTTGTCGATGTACTTCGCGCCCTGCTCGTAGCCGTAGATGAACGAGCGTATCACAGGATCGTCCTCGCCGCCCACCGCCCCGATTACCTTGTCGGGGTTGACGCCGCGGATGGAAGTATCCGTGGTCACCAGGCCTGCAACAACGCCGGCCATGAAAGCCCCTTCCTCTTCCACAAAGTCAACGCTGGTGATGGTCTTCTTCTTGTTTTCGACCACGGTGTCGACGTTCACCCAGTACTTGGTGGGATACTGGTCGGCATATTGCATCAGAAGATCCTCATAGCCGTAGGAGATAACGAATATGGCGTCCGCGTTCCACTGTATCGCAGCCTGAAGCGCCTGCGGATACTTGGCGGGGTCAAAGTTGCACTCGATAGTGCGAGTCTGGACCTTGAAGTCCTTCGCTATCCTGTCGATGCCTGCCTGCCCGGAATCGTAGAAGGACAGATCGCCCAGAGCGCCGTTGATGATATACGCGACCTTCTTGGGTGCCGCCGACGACGCGCCCACCGCCAGCGCCGCGACGATCGCAAGCGCCACGAACACAACTCCCAGCCGGTTCTTCATTGTTCACCCTCCGATAACCGCGCCGCGCAGCGCGGGTTTGTAGTTTTCGGCGCACTGCTTCCGCCGTGCGTCGCAGTATACTGTGTTTACTTCGTCGCCATTGCGATTAATCCTGTATTCCCCGAAGCTGGGATGCGTTCGTTTTCCGAACGGGTTTTCGGGGAAGCGTTCCGAAAACATGCACCTAGATTCTACGGGGAGATAACACGCTGCTGTCGGCGTAGTCAAATAGCTCCACTTTGAGCTGACCCGTGCGGCGACCGTAGAGCGGGCTCGCATAGCCAAGCACTTGGTTCT